>JBDTVL010000145.1:0-6460 GCA_040007215.1 Flavitalea sp. | reverse complement strand
TAAGTTTATAGGTTATCGTACCGAGCGCTATTATTCAGGAAAAGGGAAAAAGAGACAGAAGCATACCCGCAAGGTTCCCCGCTTTCAGTATTACTATACGCCAAATCCCCAGAATGGAACGGAAACCTTTATCTGGGCCGCCGACCGCACGGGAGAAAAAGAGAAATATGTAGGCACTGACCTTGTTTCTGAAAATAACACTATTGATTCCACAGAATTTATCCCCGATATAGATGGCCCGGAAACCAAGGCTAAAGCCCTGCTCTGGACAAAACGTTTTTTCGACAAAAGCTTTTTACTGGCCTCCATGGTAGAAGAAGAATTTGTGAAGGAAAAGCGGTTAAGCAGGGGCGTTAAACAGCGAAACGAAAAAGGAATATGGGTGCTGCAGGCCACTTCCATGCCCAGTATTCTTGTTGAAACAGGGTTTATCACTTATAAAGAAGAAGAAGATTTCCTCAACTCCGAAAATGGACAGGAACAGGTTGCTGAAAATATTTTAACGGCTGTAAACAATTATATTATCGCTACTGGCGGCAAATAAACGATTACCTGTTCTATCACTCCGTCAATGCCAGCGTAGCTGGTAAAAGACAATATGTTTTTAAAGCCGCCGTGGCGCTTTCCAGTTCCAGTCTGGTTGTGGCCAATTTACAATCCTTATTATTGTACAATGTTTTTAATAACGATGTCCTCAGGGCCTGCCTTACAGAAAAATATTTTTGCGATGCCTTTGATTTTATAACAGGCGTAAGGCCGTCAATAGAATAAGTGGCGATCTCCAATTGCCTGGTAAGCGCATCATCTGACATTTCAAAGTGCGTAAGAAGGTCGTACAAAGCTATCGCGAAAATACTGCTCTCGAATTTTTCGCCGGCATTAGCGCTGTTTGCCGTTCTGTACGATTCCATGTCAACGGCCAAAAATGCGGCCATATTATTTGGGTAACGGTGTCTTTGATTCTTTGAAGGGCTTGCATAATACTTTGCAAACCTGGTAATAGCGCTGAGCGATGAATCCGGCGACTGGTAAGCATATTTATGAAACATGTACAGGTAAATTTCGGTCAGCATTTCACTATGGAAAAGATATTTTCCCGGAATATCACAAAAGCGGTAAAGTCTTGCTTCATATCGGCTGGCGCCAGGCGTAAGTCCCTTATTAACCAGCGTTAGTTCATAACCGCCTGCCCTGAGTACAGGAAAAGCCTGTCCAGGCTGAACAGCAGGAACCAGGCTGCTTACCAGAACGGTATGCGGCGCATTCCATATTTCTGAGGTTCCGGTAAGATTGGAATGACTTCCCAGCATATAGTCTTTATTGGCCATGAACGTTCCTACGGTAGCATTACGCTGGCGAACATCATGAACTCCGCCCCAGTAATTTCCAAAAGCTTCATCCATAGGCGCCTGCTGGTCGCCTTCCAGTTCATTTTTGTAATGACCATCATCGCCGCCATAAGCTATTGCCACATTATCAATTCCAGCTCCATACCTGCTATTGGCGCCGCTAGGGTCAGATAAGGTTTGGGTATGAGAGATTTCATGTATTACTACGCTTTCAAAATCGCCTCTGCCCGCTGAAGTTTCTCCAAACCATACATCGCCATCTGCGCCATTATTAATAGCGCATGGCCAGGCAAAAAATATGCTTCTGGCGTTACTGAATTTGCGGCAGAAAAACTGGTTCGCCTGAGCAACGCCTGGTTGAAGACCGGCAAGATCGTTGACCAGGTTAAAATTAATATTCGTTACGGTGGCATTAGAGATAGCGGTGAGCCTGTCGGCAGATTTCCTCAACGGCGATGCTGCATTATTTAACGTAGTAAAGATGGCAACCAGGTTGGGAGATCCAATACTTCTGAAAATGGCGACATTTGCCGGCGTGAGAATTACTTTATCGAATCCAGGTTCTTCAGATGCCTGACCTGTATTAAAATTAGCGCTGATCACGGCATGCGTATCGAAATAAAAAAAAGTGAATGTTTGAGCGTTCAGACTATTGAAAAAAAGAATACTGAAAAGCGACAATACCAGGAATGGCTGTTTCATAAAATAATATTTAGTATTTGAATGAACTTATGGAGTATTGAGCATGGCATCGTCCAAAACGATAACCCCTGTTTTAGTTTCAAAAGGTTTTACATTTATTTCGCCATTATCATATACCGCCCTGCCCGATACCGTAATGCTGTATTCTTCTGAATATTTTAGAAAAGGAATATTCATTTCGGAAGCGATAGTATTATATGCCGATAACCTGAATGGACCATATAAAACCGACTTATCGGCAAATTTAAAATCCATGATGATCTCTATATAATTCAATGTGCCTTCGTCGGTTCTGGCCGCGCTGATATTACTGGATACTTTTACATTTCCTGTAAGCGCAGCACGTTCAATAACATTAAAACTTTTTAAAGGCTGGGCATAGTCAAGCTTTTGAAGAAGCGCACTATCAACCAGCAATGAAACAGGCTGACTGAACGGAGGCTGATCGCGGCTAATCTTAAGATCAACGTTAAAAACCAACCGGCCAAACCTGGGAAATAATTCCGCTATTGTTTTGGCGCCTTCCACCAGGTCCATATCCAGCCGGATGATCTGATTACTAACGGGAATAATTCTTCCAATAGTTTTACCATTTATCTTCAAAGGCTGTTCATCAATGATCATGATATTCTGAGGAAGTTTTTTCTCCAGGGTAATTCCTTTGCCGGCAAGTTTAGCTGCGGCGGCGCTAAATTGCGGCGTATCATACCCAAGCTCTGTTTCTATTGAAACTTTAATATCCGCATCGCCGGTTCCGGTATATAGAATAGATCCTAGCGCGCTATCCCTGATCAGGGGCTTAAGACTGGCAACAGTGGGCAAAGCATAATATTTAAGCGGCTTTAATGGTATCTGGCCTATATCGCCATCCACAACAATTTTAGTTCCGTCAATATCCCGTAATTTTTTAACCTGGAAATCTTTGAATGATTCATCAAAATTACTCACTACGCTGGTCATCATATTCTGGTACCTGATGTCGTTACCCAATAGCTCAGGTTTTAATTTTCTGAACCTGTACTGCTGAAAACGTTCTACCAGTTTATCCCTTATCCAATCATCGCCCGTAACAGACAGCGTATTAAAACACTGTTCCATCAACTTTATAAACAATCTGTTAAGAAGTATTTTTTCAATGTCTCCATTATAGTTATGATAAACATTATTATTCAGGCCTTCCCCCACCATTATAAACGGCGGCGGCGGCTGAAGTTCATACTTTTCAAGACCTTCATAAATACTTTTAAAATACATATTTTCGGAGGAGAAAATAAAATCTGCCGGCTCATTTCCCATAAGGCTAAGCATAACCGGGCTTTCATATACGATAGTATTGGCTACCACTTTCAGGTAAGGTTTTCCGCTCTGGTCGATACAAAGAAAAGCATTGCTCAGTTTCCTGGCCGAGGGCACATACAACGAATCGACAACTATAATATGATCCTGTTGCCTGGTCAGCGAAATCAGTCCAACTTTCAACTTATTCATATAATGCACATTCATTCTGCCATTAACGCCCAGCAACCCCTCATTGGTTATTTCAGGTTTGGCCAGCAGTTTCACTTCCTCATTAAGGTTATTCAGATTGATTACTTTAGCATTTGTGGCCTGCTGCGGGTATGAGTTATACGGCATATTAGCGATCTGATACAGGTAGGAAGCATTCAGTCTATTCCGCGCATCTATTTCTCCCGCTTTTACTCCACGCCAGTAACCGGGTTTTGTTTTAGAGGGTAAAACCCAGATCCTGCTCAGCGCGGTGACGTTCTTTTCTTTATTCGCATTATCAGCCACAGCTATTACCCCTGCTTTTGCATATGTTCTTCTTTGCTTATCCCATACATACCCTATCTTTCTTACAGGCTGCGCCTGGAGTTGTACGGCAAGCATTAAACTGAGCGCCAGGAAAAGAAAGGCGATAGCGTATTTCATTTCGCTTATATTTTTAAAAGGCTTACCGGTACTAGTTCTGCGCTGTTTTCCATTCAAAATTACCCAACGTGTTTTCGCCCACGGCCAATGGTTCAGCGCGATCAATCTTCTGTCCGCTTCCTGTGGTATAAGTGATCTTACCGGATTCCGAAGAACCGTCATTAGGCAGCAACAGGTAAACCGGCGTTGGGGGACCGGCAATGCCATCTTTAATAAAAGGTTTGATATCTTTATTTACCGTTACAGCGCCTTTATTGAATATCAGTTTTGCAAAAGCCAGATCGGCGGGGTTGTTGGTGGTTTTAGAAAAGTCGAGCGCGCTTCCGTCAACAATAAATTGTTTGGTGAGCAGTTCTATTGCATCTATATAACGTTCTCCTGTTGATAGTTTTATTTTTTTCTGAATAGTGAATGATCCGTTGGGGATTTTAGAAATGACCTGTAGTTTCACATCAAATTCAGGTTCTGCCGCCATTTTACTATCAGTTTCACCAATAAGATTAAAACGAACATAGCCTTGTGCCGCATTAGTAGGCGTAACCCATCCGTTCGTTGACGCATTCCATTGCCTGGCCTCGCTGTGCGTAGTTCCCTTGCTATTTTTATAGCTAACATCAAGCGTTATTGTTCGCAGGTCAAAATCCGGAGAAATATTTGGCAAGCCAATAATGACGCTTGGAAAATCCTGGTTGGCATCGATATCAACGATATAACCTTCCTGTTTAAGTTTTGCTTCATCAAGACCATATTTGCTGAAACTTAAAAGACCGCCTATTGATGATGGCCTTATGATCATTTTCTGACGCGAGAAATCATAGGTGATAGCGCCTTTTCTTCTTTTCGATATATTTTTTGTAGAATTCTGATAACCTACCTGTATCATTGCCCGCTCTGTGGCTATCATCTTTTCGATCTTCTCGGCTGTAGTTGGATCGGCGGTTAAATACATAGCCTGCAGCTTAGCCAGTTCCGACACCCTGTTCATCATACTATCGCTCAGCACTTCAGTCTGAATTGTTTTTATCAGTTCCTTCATATTGGCATCATCTGTATTCTGGCCAGAATCGCTGCCAGCGCTTGGACATTCTACTACCTGTACCTGCATATCCTGTATGGTACTAAGACTCTCCTTCACTTCATTCTTTGAGGTACTGCCTCCCCCGCTGATAAACCAGAATTTAAATCGTCCGTCAATTAACCTGTTTTGTTCAAAATACTTATATACATTATCCCATTTACCTTTTATGGAATAACCGCAGGGAGCAGATAAGCCATTGTAAGTAATATTTCCTCTTATAGGTATTCCGCCTCCGCTACCTGCTAAAGCCTTGAATACACTGGCGCCAAGCGGCGTGAGGTTATAACTGATCACCATCTCCTGGCTGGCAGAAGTAGCGCCGCTAAGTCCTGATACCGATTTGGCATCCACATTTCCGATAAACTGATCAGAAGCAGATAGAAAATCAATGCTGGACGAATTCAGGGGAATAGCGGAGAGCGTAATACTGGCCAGTCCTTTACGCTGTTTGATCTGTTGTTTAACCTGGTCGATCACTTCGGGCTCAATAGCATAAGTAAATGACGCTACCAGAACGCCGCCTTCCTTGTTATCGTTGGTTAAAGGATCTTTATACTGATAGCGGAGTATGGTCATTTTTGGCCTGGTCTTTCCACCCACACTCACCTCCTCTGCAACGCGCAATTCATTGGGCATATAATACCACTGATCGGTAACTCGTGCATCGCGGCAAACGGTGTAAACTTTTTGTTTGCCATATTTTGTGGTCACTTTAATATCATCGATGATATTTTCTGCGGCCAGGCTCGCCTGGCCCAATGAATACAGTGAGCAGAACATAAGCGTACAAAAACTGAATGCTGATAGATACTTCATGAGAAATAGATTTAAAATTAAATATGTAAAAAACAGGGTTCGGAAGAACGCATGTATTTGCGACTAATCGGAGTTTATCTTATCCAGGCAAGAACCATTGCCAACATGCCGGCGCCATATAGCACGGGCCACATAGCATCCGGCTTAAAGTTTATCGTAAATAGCCAGGAGTTATGTTTAACAATAACGAGTTTGAAAAGTATTTAATTAATTAGTGCGACGAAATGAAATTGTAGCATTGGTGGGTTTCAGCTAGTCAAATCAATACTTCTGTACTTTTATTGCGGGCATAGCGGAACTAAAACAGCCTTCAATAAATTATACTGCGCCGTATTGACTGCGCTTATCTACTTTTACCAAACATTAACCCCGGTCTTAAATCATCTGACATGGAAACTGTTGAACCTATAGCCATTTTATACCAGTCAGGGCCGGCCCCGGAAAAAGAGGGCGTTAAAAAGCCCATGAAACCCGGAGGCTATGCAGATAGCGGGGCAGATATTGGTTATGCCCTTTCAGAAAAAAAAATTCCTTTGATCACCCCGGTGAAAAATCCTTCAGTTAATAATGACCTTGACTGGGT
>JBDTVL010000144.1:0-6480 GCA_040007215.1 Flavitalea sp. | reverse complement strand
TATATTCCCAAAGGCGTTCGCTGCCCGATGGAATTGTCTACCTATTTCCGGATCAATGCCGAGAATACCGGCCAGTTTGAACGTACACTGATCGTTGCCGAAGAAGGAAGTTATGTTAGCTATCTTGAAGGCTGCACTGCTCCTATGAGAGACGAGAATCAGTTGCATGCAGCGGTGGTTGAACTTATTGCCATGGACAATGCGGAAATAAAATACTCCACCGTACAAAACTGGTATCCCGGTGATAAAGAAGGTCGTGGCGGCATTTATAATTTCGTTACCAAGCGCGGTATTTGCAAAGGCGTTAATTCAAAGATTTCCTGGACGCAGGTGGAGACCGGTTCTGCCATCACCTGGAAATATCCCAGCGTTATTTTGAAAGGAGACAATTCTACCGGTGAATTTTACTCGGTAGCCGTTACCAACAACCATCAGCAGGCCGACACCGGAACGAAGATGATGCATATCGGTAAAAATACAAAAAGCCGTATTGTATCAAAAGGCATATCGGCGGGATTTAGTAACAATAGCTATCGCGGCCTGGTTCATGTAAGTAAAAATGCAAGCAAGTCGCGCAATTTTTCACAATGCGATTCACTTTTACTGGGCGATAAATGCGGAGCGCATACTTTTCCCTACATAGAAGTAAAAAATAATTCAGCCGTTGTTGAACATGAAGCTACTACTTCTAAAATAGGAGAGGATCAGATCTTTTATTGCAACCAGCGTGGAATAGATACAGAAACGGCCGTGGCATTGATCATTAATGGTTTTGCCAAAGAAGTGATGAACCAGTTGCCTATGGAGTTTGCCGTTGAAGCCCAGAAACTTCTGGCTATCAGTCTTGAAGGAAGCGTGGGTTAATTAATTAATAAAAAGCTAAGGTTTAAAATACATATTATGTTGACGATTCGGAATTTGCATGCAGGTATTGAAGGAAAAAAGATATTAAATGGAATTAATCTGGATATCAAACCAGGAGAAGTGCATGCTATCATGGGACCCAATGGTTCGGGTAAAAGCACCCTGGCTTCAGTATTAGCAGGAAGAGCGGATTTTGAAGTGAGCGAAGGCTCTGTTACGCTCTCCGGTAAAGATCTTTTAGCTTTATCGCCGGAAGACAGGGCTGGCGAAGGCCTGTTCCTGGCTTTCCAGTATCCCATTGAAATAGCTGGTTTAACCACCACCAATTTTATTAAAACAGCTGTTAACCAGGTCAGAAAATATCGCGGCGAAACTTCGCTTGATGCGGTGCAGTTTCTTAAGCTGATGAAAGAAAAGATGGCCCTGATGGGAATGGATCAGTCGTTACTAAGCCGTTCTCTTAATGAAGGATTTTCAGGCGGTGAAAAAAAGCGAAATGAAATATTCCAGATGGCCATGCTTCAGCCTAAACTGGCCATTCTCGATGAGACCGATTCGGGTTTGGATATTGATGCCATACGGGTTGTGGCTAATGGCGTGAATATGTTGCGCAATAAAGACAATGCCGTTCTGGCAATAACCCATTATCAGCGCCTCCTGGATTATATCGTTCCCGATTTTGTTCACGTTTTGTACAATGGAAGAATTGTGAAATCAGGGCCGAAAGAGCTGGCGCTGGAACTGGAAGAAAGAGGATACGATTTCATCAAGAATGAAGTGAATGAGGCGCAGGAAGCATAGAACTCCTGCGGCATAACTAAAAAACAATCATGAATACCATAGAAAATATTAAAGAGCGATTTCAGGAATTGTCTTCTTCCGGGGAGGTCGGCGTGTTATCGTCCATGAGTAAAAAAGCTGTTGATTCGTTCAATGAAATGGGCGTTCCTTCCGTTAAACATGAAGAATGGAAGTATACTCGTATCGGTGGATTTTTCAACCAGGAATATTCGGTTGTTCCTGGCATTGAGATTAATGATCTTTCTTCAACGGATATCGATCTTTTTCGGTTGCCCGGTCATGAAAAAGTCAGTGAACTGGTTTTTGTGAATGGTTATTATTCCGGTCGTCTTTCCCATATCCGCTCTGCGAGCCTGACTGTGCTTTCTCTGGGAGATGCTTCAAAGAATGAATTTGCCGGGATTGTTTCAAAATATCTGGGTAACAGCGGTAAATACCTGAAAGATGGAATATTTGCGCTGAATACGGCATTCGTTCAGGATGGCCTGTTCATTCATATAAAAAAAGGCGCTATTGAACCGCCTGTATATATCTATAATATTACCGACTCGCGTTCATCCAATATCCTTGCGCAGCCAAGAACGCTTATTTATATAAGCGAACAGGCTCATGTGCAGTTGATAGAAACTTATACCACTATCGGCAGCTCCGAAAGTTTTACTAACCAGGTGACAGAAATTGTGGTGGAAAAAGATGCCCTGGTTGAATATTATAAAATTCAGAATGACGCTATTCATTCCAGCCAGGTAAGCGCAACAAGTTTCCAGCAGGTTGGAAAAAGTTATGTGCACGCCGTAACTGTTTCATTAAATGGCGGTGTGGTACGCAATAACCTTAATATCTCGCTGGCGGCGGAACGCAGCGAAGCTCACCTGTATGGATTATATTTTTTGAAAGGCGATAGTCATATTGACAACCACACTGTAGTAGATCATATAGTGCCTAACTGCGAAAGCAACGAGTTATACAAAGGCATCGTAGACGATAAGGGCGCGGCTGTTTTTAATGGTAAGATATTTGTTCAGCCGCAGGCTCAAAAAACAAATGCATTCCAGTCGAATAAAAATATACTGATGTCTGATACGGCAAGCGTAAATACAAAACCCCAATTGGAAATATTTGCCGATGATGTAAAGTGTTCGCATGGATGTACAGTGGGACAACTGGATGAGGAAGGATTGTTCTACCTGCAGTCGAGGGGAATAAATGAAAAAATGGCCCGTTCATTACTGGTGCATGCTTTTGCCGTTAATATTCTTGAACATATCAAGCCGGCGCCTATCCGCGATTATGTAGACAGGTTAATTGACGAACGTTTAGAATTTGATAAATTATGAGCGCTCCAGCTTCTATAGCCAATAGACTGGATGTATACCAGGTCAGGCGTCAGTTCCCCGCTCTCGACAGAGTAGTGAAAGGGCATCCATTGGTATACTTTGATAATGCGGCCACTTCGCAGAAACCTCAACCGGTAATAGACGCGCTGGTGAATTATTATAATAGCTATAATGCCAATATACACCGGGGTATTCATACGCTGGCAGAGGAAGCCACAGCCGCTTATGAAGCCACCCGCGATACAGTACAGCAATATATTCATGCAGCCAGCAGGGAACAGGTGATCTTTACGCGTGGAACAACCGAAGGTATTAACCTGGTAGCGCAAACCTGGGGTAGGCAAAATGTAAAGACCGGCGATGAGATCATTATTTCTGCTATGGAACATCATTCCAATATCGTTCCCTGGCATATACTCTGTGAAGAAAAAGGCGCTGTCTTAAAAGTTATACCGATCAATGATGAAGGGGAGTTACTGATCAGTGAATTTGAGCGGTTACTGACAGATAAAACAAAACTCGTGGCCATTACCCAGGCTTCCAATGCGCTGGGCACTATTAACCCGGTGGAAAGTATCATCAAGAAAGCGCATGAGGCCGGGGCTGTTGTGCTGGTAGATGGCGCACAGTCGGCAGTACATCTCGACATTGATGTTCAGCAGATGGACTGCGATTTTTTTGTTTTCTCTTCCCATAAAGTATATGGTCCTACAGGCGTTGGCATTCTTTATGGAAAAAAGCATTTACTCGAATCGATGCCTGTATACCAGGGTGGGGGAGAAATGATAAAAGAAGTTTCTTTTGATAAGATCATCTATAATGATCTCCCTTATAAATTCGAAGCGGGCACGCCTAATATTGCCGATACAATCGCTTTGAAACCGGCGCTGGATTTTGTGAACAGTATTGGAAAAGAGAAAATACGCCAGCATGAACATGAACTATTATTGTATGCCAGCGCTGAGCTGGAACAAATTCCCGGATTGAAAATTATTGGCAGGGCAAAGCAAAAAGTTAGCCTGGTATCCTTTATCATTGAAGGAATACATCCGCAGGACCTGGGCATTTTATTAGACAATAAGGGCATTGCCGTAAGAACGGGCCATCATTGCGCCCAGCCGCTGATGAATTATTTTGGCATACCTGGAACGACAAGGGCTTCTATTGCCATGTACAATACAAAAGAAGAAATTGATATCCTGATCACTGCCCTTAAAAAGGCCATCAAGTTATTGTTATAAATAATGAATGGATTAAAAACGATAGGAGAAACGGAAAAGGAAATTGTTGAAGAGTTTTCGCTTTTTGATAGTTGGGATGATAAATATGAATACATCATTGATCTGGGTAAAAAGCTTGAACCATTAGAAGCGGAATATAAAAAAGATGAGAATAAGGTAAGGGGCTGTCAGTCTACCGTATGGCTTTCGGCAGATTATAAGGATGGCAAGGTGTGGTTCAAAGCGGAAAGCGATGCTATCATTGTGAAAGGCTTGATTAGTATGCTGATCAGGGTATTATCGGGGCACACACCCAGTGACATCATGAGCGCTAGACTTGATTTTATCGGAGATATTGGCATGACCACACATTTGGCGCAAACCCGTTCCAATGGCTTGCTGTCGATGGTGAAACAGATGAAAAATTATGCATTGGCCTATCAAATTAAAAATAACGGTATATCATGATGGTGGATACGGATATATTAAAAGAGAAAGTGATTGCCTGCCTGCAATCTATTTATGATCCGGAAATTCCGGTGAATATTTATGAATTGGGACTGATCTATGAAGTAGACATTCTACCCATTAATAATGTGCAGATCGTTATGACATTAACGGCGCCAAGCTGCCCGGCAGCCCAATCGCTGCCTATTGAGATAGATCAGAAAGTAAAATTGATAGAAGGGGTGAATGATGTTCATGTGTCGGTTACCTGGACGCCCCAATGGAATAAAACCATGATGTCGGAAGCGGCGCAACTGGAATTAGGTATGCTTTGAACGCAGAATATAAACAGTCATGAAAATTACCGCACAGGAAGAATATGGTCTCCGCATCCTTATACGCATTGCAGGTTGCAAGGATAAGGAAGGCATTAACATACCTAAGTTAAGCGAGGCGGAAGGATTAAGCCCTCATTACGTTGCCAAGCTTACACGAATATTACGTATGGCGGGATTTGTGAACAGCACGCCTGGAAATAAAGGCGGTTATGTACTGGCTATGCCTGCGGAAAATATTATTATCAATAATGTGCTGAAAATACTGGGCGGCGCTTTATTTGACACGGCATTTTGCGGAACTCATTCCGGCAGCCTTAAATTCTGCAACCATTCGGTTGATTGTTCTTCACGATCGCTCTGGCAGATGATACAATTTTTAGTAGACCAGTTTCTTGATAAGGTTACGCTTCATGACCTGGTGAATCCCGAAAAGAAATCGCTGGAAATCTTTGACCAGCTTACAGGAAAGCGCGAAGCCTCAGCGATATAACTTTTATTATATACGTTCTGATATATTTATCCTTAGTTACAAGATTACGTATAACTATAATTGTATGAAAAATATTTTAACGACAAGGATTTGCCAATTCCTGGCGCTGATTTGTATAGTATCGATTAGTTTTTCCGGAACAATGGCGCAGTCCGGCTCTACAAAATTTAAGGTTATCGCTTTTTATACCGGCAGGGAAGACCAGGCGCATATTAGTTTTGTCAAGGAAGCCAGCCAATGGTTCCCGGAAATAGCTGAACGTTATCATTTCGGTTACGATTCTACCAGTAACTGGGACAACCTTAATTCGGATTTTCTTGCCCAATACCAGGTAGTCATTTTTTTAGACACCCGCCCTGAAGGGACTGCGCAGAGAGCCGCATTTCAAAAATATATGGAAAACGGAGGGGGATGGATGGGATTTCATTTTGCCGGATTCGCCCTTACGCCATCCGATTTTAATATGGATTGGGATTGGTACCACAATGTATTTTTAGGAGCTGGGGCTTATGAAAGCAATACCTGGAGGCCGGTCTCCGCTATTCTCAGGGTGGAAGACAGGCATCATCCCGCTATGCGGCATTTACCGGCTATCTTCAAATCCTCGCCCAGCGAATGGTACCGATGGGAAAATGACCTTCGTAAAAATCCAGACATTAAAATTCTTGCCGCTATCGATTCCAGCAGCTTTCCGCTGGGCACAGGACCAAAACCGGATGAAATATGGCATAGCGGCTACTATCCTGTTGTTTGGACGAACAAAAAATATAAGATGATCTACCTTAATATGGGTCATAACGATATTGATTACGAAAATAAAACCAACAAAACACTGTCTTATACCTTTCATAATCCTCATCAGGACAAGCTCATCGTTGATGCTCTGTTATGGCTGGGCGGAACCAGGAAAAAAGCTTCCAGGTGATCCTCAACGGCTGGAAGGCCCGCTGAAAGGGTGTTAAGCAGAGCATGGTTTTCTGCGC
>JBDTVL010000143.1:0-6509 GCA_040007215.1 Flavitalea sp. | reverse complement strand
TTCATGGTATTAAATACCAGGCAGGCTTACGCGCAGAATATTCGCGTTTCAACGGATCGCTGATCGATAGCGCCAAACATTTCGGGTATGAACTGCCGATTGATCTCGGAAGCGTTTTCGATGGACTTTTCCCCAGCCTTTATCTTTCCAAAAAGATTGCAGAAGGTCAGGAATTGCAGGTTAATTTCAGCAGAAGGATCAATAGAGCCAATTTCTGGCAGCTAAATCCTTTTATGGACATTACCGACCCGCTGAATATTACGCAGGGAAATCCCGCATTACGACCCGAATACACCAATTCCTTCGAATTCAATTACGATAACCAGTACAGTAAAGGAAGTTTCCTGGCCGTATTGTATTTCCGTAATAATACAGGCGATATCACGCGATACAGCGATACGATCAGCGCTGCGCAATACCAGCAGCTAAGTAATGCCGCTATCGATCCAAATGCGATAGTGAATACGTATATCAATGCAGAGTACACCAATCGTATGGGCGCTGAATTTACCCTGCAGCAGAAGTTAGGTAACCTCGAACTGATCCCCAGCATTAATCTCCAGTACAGGAAAGTGAAAGCTACCGTAGGTAAACTAAAGCTCGACAACCAGGGGTTTAACTGGGAATCGAAGCTCACGGTCAACTATCAACTAAGTTCTGCTATGGCCTTATTTAAAAACATGAACTTCCAGTTAACAGGAGAATATGCATCTCCCCGCGTGATTCCCCAGGGAAGGATCAAACCTCAATACCAGGCCGATTTTGCCATACGTAAAGAATTTCTCAAGAATAAAAAGGCCAATATTTCATTTGTCGTCAATGATGTTTTTAATTCCGACAGGTTCGGGCAGATATACGACACAGAAACGTTTTACCAGGATTCTTACCAGCGCTGGAATGTTCGCAATTTTCGGATAAGCTTCAGCTACAGGTTCGGCAAACGTGATTTTAATCTCTTCGGAAATAAAAAGAAGGATTCGGGTCGTGAAGATGAATAAATATCTTCAGACGATGTTATGATCCTTTGCGTAGAACTCCTCGAAACGAAAGCTGATATGAAGGCCGTATTGGACATTGTCAGCGCACTTTAGTATATTAGTACCCGGCTTTCATTAATTGATATTCATGCAATCAGAACCGGTGGAGAAAAAACGATTGGGTTTTTTGCAGGGAGGCGGAGAAATGGGTCGCCTCATTCGTTCTCTTAACTGGGCAGCATCGCCTATTGGCGAGCCGGAAATTTGGCCGCAAAGTCTTCGAACCACACTTAGCATTATTCTGAATTCCCGTTTTCCGATGTTCCTGTTCTGGGGGCCGGTATATACCTGTTTTTATAACGATGCTTACCGGCCCAGCCTGGGTAATAATGGAAAACATCCTGCTGCGCTGGGCAAGTCAGGCGAAGAAGTATGGCCGGAAATATGGAGCTTTATTCATCCGCTTATCACCCAGGTATTGGAAACAGGAGAAGCTACCTGGCATCAGGATCAACTGCTGCCCATCTATCGCAACGGTCAGATGGAAGATGTTTACTGGACCTTCAGCTACAGCCCGGTGCATGATGAATCGGGTAATCCTGCCGGCGTGTTCGTGACCTGTTTTGAAACTACCGAAACCCTTCGCTCACTCAACAAATTAAAAGATAGCGAACACAGATTCCGCAATCTCGTTAAACAGGCTACTGTTGGCGTGATCGTTTTAACCGGCCCGGAAATGATCGTTGAGATTGTCAATGACAAATGCTGCCAGTTATTCCAGGTACCCTATTCTGAATTAGCAGGCAAGCCTATCTTTGAAGTAGTTCCTGAAGCCGATGGGCAGTTCCATAATATAATTGATGAAGTGAAGGCTACAGGCGATGCCAGTTATCTGTACGATTACCCAGTTTTCCTGTATTTGAATGGCGAGAAAAAAAAGCTGTTCATAGATATTATTTGTCAGCCATACATGGATATCGATGGATCTGTCAGCGCCGTAATGGCGCTTATCCATGATGTAACAGAGCAGCGCGCCGCTACGCAGAAAATAATTTTTGCTGAAGAAAGAGCCAGGCTGGCTATCGATTCTGCAGAACTCGGCGTTTATGAAGTGGACCTCATCACTAATAACATGATCACTACTTCGCGGTTCAATGCTATTTTTGGGTATGGGGAATGGCATCCCCGCCCGGTATTTGCCTCGATGATTCATAAAGATGATCTTCCTCAGCGCAACAAAGCGCATGAAGATGCGCTCACTTCTGGCCATCTTTTTTATGAAGCAAGACTGATCTGGCAAGATGGAACGCTCCATTGGGTGCGCATTACCGGAAAGGTCTATTATAATGAATATAGCACGCCTTTCAAATTGCTGGGGGTGGCGCAGGATATTACGGAACAAAAAATATTTGCAGAAGAACTGGCAAAACAGGTTCAAGACAAAACGCTGGACCTCAGTATATCCAATAAAGAATTACAGAAGATCAATGACGAACTGCAGCAATATGTCCATGTGAGCAGTCATGATCTCCAGGAACCGGTAAGAAAGATCAGGGTGTATGCCGATATGATCAGGAACCGCGATTATTCTTTAATGGGTGAAATTTCACGAAAACATTTCGATAAAATATGCGAGGCTGCAGAACGCTTAAGCGCTTCCCTGAAAGATCTGCTCGATTTTAACAGCCTTAGCAGTGAAGAACAATTAAAAGAAGTGAATCTTAACGAGATTATGCAGGGAGTGACGCTTGATCTTGAGCTGATCATTATACAAAAGCAAGCGGTTATTGATTCCGTTCAGCTTCCGGTGTTGCAGGCTATCCCTCACCAGATGCATCAGCTTTTGTATAACCTGATCAATAACGCTCTGAAATTTTCAAAACCGGAAATGCCTTCCAGGATTGATATCAGGTCAAGGTATGTCGGGGCTCCCGAAATGGCGCTGTTCAATCAAATGGATGTTTCCGAACCGTTTTATGAGATCAGTATCAAGGACAATGGCATAGGATTCGAACAAAAAAATGCGGAGAAGATATTTACTATTTTTCAGCGGCTGCATAACAGGGAAGAATATAATGGAACAGGTATAGGACTTGCCCTGTGTAAAAAAGTGGCCTGGAATCACGGCGGCAGAATATGGGCCGAATCAAAGCCCGGCGAAGGCGCAGTATTTTATATTTTACTTCCCGTGAAATATAAAAACAGTAGGGCAGGTCAATAAATCGCGACCGGTAAAAAAAATATAATGAGCTATTCTGATTATGATGCAGTAGTCGTTGGCGCAGGACCAAATGGATTGTCCGCCGCTATTACGCTTCAGCAATCAGGGCTTTCCGTACTGCTTCTTGAAGCCTCCGAAAAGGTTGGCGGCGGCATGCGCACCGCCGAACTTACGCTGCCGGGTTTCAGGCATGACATATGCTCGGCCATACATCCAATGGCCATGGCCTCCCCCTTTTTTAAAACACTCCCCTTGCAGGAGCATGGCCTTCAGTATATATTTCCACCGATCTCGGCCGCTCATCCTTTCGATGACGGCAGCGCCGCGCTTTTATACGGGTCGTTAGCAGACACGGCAAAATTACTGGGCGATGATGAAGAGGCGTACCGCTCCTTATTACAACCTGTCGTTAAAGATTGGCTGCAATTGTCGGAAGAAATTCTGGCTCCTTTTCATGTGCCTAAACATCTGCGGGCAATGGCAAAATTCGGTATCAGGGGCATTGCTTCGGCTTCGGCGGTCTCAAAGAAATTTTCTACCCGCGATGCAAAAGGCCTGTGGGCGGGCATGGCGGCGCATTCCATACTGCCGTTATCTCACCGCGCTACCGCGGCATTTGCGCTGGTGTTATTAGCGAGCGGTCATGCCATTGGCTGGCCAATGGCCAAAGGCGGTTCGCAATCGATTGCTAATGCTTTATCCGCTTATTTTACCTCCATCGGCGGAAAAATAATCACCGGCTCCAGGGTGAGTTCTCTGAATGACCTGCCTTCTTCCAAAATAAAAATGTTCGATATAACGCCTTCGCAATTACTGAAAATTGCCGGTAAAAGTTTTTCCTGGTTATACCAGCGGCAACTTGAAAGATTCCGGTATGGTCCGGGTATTTTTAAAATAGACTGGGCGCTGGATGGTCCCATTCCTTTTTCGGCTGTTGAATGCCGTTATGCCGGAACGGTTCACCTCGGAAATACGATTGAAGAGATCAGCGCTTCTGAGAGCCTCACCTGGAACGGACGCCATCCTGATAAACCTTTTGTACTGCTTGCGCAGCAAAGCCTGTTCGATCTATCCAGGGCCCCGGAGGGCAAGCATACAGCCTGGGCTTATTGTCATGTGCCCAATGGATCCTTAAAAGATATGACGGAGGCTATTGAAAACCAGGTTGAACGTTTTGCTCCGGGCTTCCGCAGCCTCGTATTGGCCAGGCATGTTTTTAATACCGCCGATATGGAAAGTTATAACGCCAATTATATAGGCGGAGATATCAATGGAGGCGCTATGACCCTCGGCCAGTTGTATGCACGACCTGCCCTGCGCATATCTCCTTACCGCACCTCGGCAAAGAGTATTTATATTTGCTCTTCCTCAACCCCTCCGGGAGGAGGCGTTCATGGCATGTGCGGTCACCATGCGGCCCGGCAGGCAATAAAGGATATATTTGGCGACAGATAGATGAATGGATAAATTACTAACTAAAATATATAACCGAATCATTAAGCTATGGCGCTAATTCAGAAAAATAAGACACTGCATGAAGACTGGGTAGTAGTTATTCTCGGAGGGCTGGTCATAGCTCTGGCGCTGGCCGGCGTCAGGCCCCTGGCTCCTGTTTACAACTGGAGCGCTCCCGCCGACCTGTGGCAAAAGATATTCAATGCCGTTAATCTTTCTCTTATCGGGTTCCAGTTTTTATTTGTGGCGTCCATCGCCTTACTGGGCATCGTACTTACCGGTAGGCCGGTAAGATATTTTTTATACAGTTTCCCCGTCATCTATATTATCACCATAACTGCGCTTATACTTGCAGGTAATAAAGAAGTGAAGTCGCTTAACCTCGAAGCGGTGATATTCAGTTTGTCGCTCGGCCTCATTATCGGCAATTTTTTTAAACTGCCCGAATGGTTTCGCCAGGCTTTATCAACCGAGCTCTTTGTAAAAATTGGGCTGGTGATACTCGGAACCAGCGTCATTTTTACCGATATTATTAAGGCGGGTTCTTTTGGCTTGCTACAGGCCCTGGTAGTGGTATTGTCTGTATGGTATTTTGCTTTCTGGCTCTGTAAGAAAATGAAGATCGACGACGAACTGGGACTGATGATTTCCAGCGCCGTATCTATCTGCGGCGTATCGGCTGCTATCGCCACCGCCGGAGCTATCAAAGGCGATACTAAAAAATTATCTTATGTTATTTCGCTGGTACTGATCACGGCTATTCCCATGATGATCGGGATGCCTTACCTGGCCAGTTGGATGGGATTGTCGCAGGAAGTGACCGGCGCCTGGCTCGGCGGCAGCATCGACACTACAGGAGCAGTAGTTGCCTCCGGCACACTGGTGGGCGAAACGGCGCTGAAGATCAGCACTATTGTTAAGTTCTCCCAGAATGTATTACTGGGTATCGCCGCTTTTGCCATTTCTGTTTACTGGACCTATACCAATGCCAAACCCACCGATGGTGTAGTGGCTAAACCTACGCTTCGCGTGATCTGGGAGCGGTTCCCAAAATTCGTAATTGGTTTTATCGGCGCTTCCCTGCTATTTTCTTTCTTCCTCAATGCCACTGCCATCGGTCAGGTAAAGGATAGCCTGAAGAATGTGCAATCTTTATGGTTTGTGCTGGCCTTTACCAGTATTGGACTGGAGACCAACTTTGCCGATCTGCTGAAGTCGAGTAACCGCAAACCGCTGTATGCTTTTTTGATTGCACAGTTATTTAATATTATTGTAACGCTGGGCATTGCTTATCTTTTATTCCGTTGACCGTTTGTTTATCTGTTTTTCCTAACTTATTGTTATAAATACTTGCCTATGTTCAGGATTTTGCTTCTTGCGCTGCTTTCCCTTATCATGCAATCCCTGACCGCCCAGTTTAGCGTTAGCGGCAATCACCGCTATTTACTAAAAGGCGGGAAACCATTTTTCTGGCTCGGCGATACTGCCTGGGAACTTTTTCATAGACTGAACAGGGAAGAAGCTTCGCGATACCTGCAACGGCGCAGCGAACAGGGTTTCACTGTCATCCAGGCGGTAGCGCTCGCCGAATTTGACGGGCTGCATAAACCTAACGCCTATGGTCACCTGCCGCTGGCCGATAATGATCCTCTCAAACCCAATGAGCAGTATTTCCAGCATGTTGATTATATAATTGACAAAGCCGATTCGCTGAATATGAATATCGCCCTCTTACCTACCTGGGGAGATAAAGTATTTAAAGACCAATGGGGAATGGGACCGGAGATATTCAATATCACTAATGCCTCCGCTTATGGAACATGGATCGGCAACCGTTATAAGAACAGGAAAAATAT
>JBDTVL010000142.1:0-6509 GCA_040007215.1 Flavitalea sp. | reverse complement strand
TACGTAGTTTTAGATATAGAAAAAAAGTTGTCGAAAACAGTTCCCTCATTACTTAAAGAAGTGAAAGAGACCATTAAGGTTCGATTATTGTACTAAAGCGTACCCAGGATGAATGAAAATATTAACAGCCTTTTAGAAGCTTTAAAGATATCTCCCGATAATATCCCTTTGCGTATTCATCTTGCAGATGCCATGTTACATGAGCATTTATATGCCGAGGCCGCAGAGCAGTTTACGAATGTGCTTAACCGCAATTACGGTAATATGAAAGCCAAGCTTGGGCTGGCGGAAGCTTATTACCTCCAGCAGAAATATTCCGCTGCGCTGATCATTTATGAGGAATTGCAAAATAATCTTCCCACTCCGGCTATGGTTCTTTTTGTGAAATCGCTGATCAGGGAAAACTCAATCGCCCAGGCAAAAGAAGTATACCAGAAAGTGATCGCAGCAGAACCTTCTTTTAAAGATGAAGAGATAGATGGTCATTTACGATTTGCGGGGAGTGGCCCCCTGTCTGGCGACGATCATATCGACGATGAATTTTATACAGAGGATAAATATTTTATGGAGAAACCCTCTATAAATTTTTCTGATGTGGGCGGTATGAAACGTATCAAGGAAGAGATCGCGATGAAGATCATCGAACCCTTGAAAAACCCCGAACTGTATAAAGCGTACGGTAAAAAACCAGGAGGAGGCATTCTGCTTTACGGACCTCCGGGATGCGGAAAAACATATATTGCCAAGGCAACGGCGGGAGAGATCAACGCTAAATTTATCAATATAGGTTTGCATGATATCCTGGATATGTGGATTGGCAACAGCGAAAAAAACCTTCATGAAATATTTGAAGTGGCAAGAGATAATGCACCCTGCGTATTGTTCTTCGACGAAGTGGATGCTATAGGCGCCAGCCGAAGCGATCTTAAACAATCTGCCATGCGGCATGTCATTAATCAGTTCCTTGCGGAAATGGATGGTATTGCTTCACAGAATGAAGGCGTATTGATACTGGCCGCCACCAATGCGCCATGGAATGTGGATGCCGCATTCAGAAGACCCGGTCGATTCGATCGTGTGCTGTTCGTTGAGCCTCCTGATGAAAAGGCAAGAGAAGAAATGATCACGGCCATGCTCAGGGATAAACCGGTCAGTAATATCGACGCGCAAAAACTGGCGCAGAATACGCCTAACTATTCCGGGGCCGACATCACGGCGATGATAGATATAGCCATAGAAGAAAAGCTCAGGGAATCTATGCTCAGCGGTAAGCTCGAACCCTTAACCACTAAAGATCTGCTGAAAGCCGCCAAGCTTCATCGGGCTACAACGCTTGAATGGTTTACTTCTGCAAGGAATTATGCGTTGTACGCAAATGAATCCGGATTATATAACGATATTCTCACCTATCTCAAGATCAAAAAATAAACATGTCCGATCTTGATACTTTTATCCATAAAGCGCAGTTGTTGCTGCAGCACAAAAAACCATCCGAAGCGGAGAAGCAGCTTGCTCATGTAATTCGCCAGGATCCGGAAAATACCCAGGCGCTTTCTTTACTGGCCAGGTGTAAATTTGATCAGAAAAAATTTACGGAAGGTATTGATATCATTAAACAGGCTATCTCCATAGCTCCGCTGGAAGATTATTATTTTTATTTACTGGCTTTTGGTAATTACCAGGTGAACAGGCATGCGCCGGCGCTGGAAAATCTTCAGCAGGCCATCAGCCTGAACCCTTATGTAGCCGATTATTTCGGTTTGTTTTCCCTGATACTGATAGAAGAAAAAAATTTTAAAAAAGCGCTATCCCTGGCTAATGAAGGATTAGCAATTGATGGTGAAAATATTACCTGCCTCAATGCCCGGTCTACCGCGCTGAATAAACTGAAACTTACCGATGATGCCATGGAAACCATGCGCAGCGCATTGGACCAGGATCCTGAAAATGATTTTACCCATACCACCATTGGATGGAACCTTTTGGAAAAAGGCCGTAATAAAGAAGCTGCTCTTCATTTTAAAGAAGCGCTGCGAATTAATCCCGACCTGGAAGGCGCCAGGGTTGGATTGAAAGAATCGCTGAAGTCAAAAATACCGCCTTACAAATGGCTGCTGCAGTATAGCTTCTGGATCAATAACCAGGGAAAGCAGGCAAGATGGGCGATACCTTTGGGCATTTATCTCGCTGTCAGGGTCATCACAGCTCTTTCAGGCAGCGGCGCTAATGGGGCCGGGTTATTTGGAGGATTGATACTGGGCTTGTATCTTTTAATGGTCGCTACCAGTTGGATCATCAACCCGCTGGCTAATTTTTTCCTGTTGTTTAGTCCTGATGGAAAATATGCGCTTACGGCAAATGAGAAATTGAATTCTTTATTGCTGATTGGAGCAATTTCTTTGGGATTGATGACCGCATTAACAGGTTTAGTTCTTTCTCGTTTCCGATATAATCCCGACGAATGGTATATCGCCGCGCTATTGATATTGTCATTAGGCTTTCCGCTGGGTCATATGCAATTCCCAATACGCTTTAAAGGCGCCAGTAAATTACAATGGTATTCTATCGCGCTGGTTTCCCTGGGCATCGTATCGATCATTCTTTTAGCGGTAGCGCCGCTGGAACCCATTTCCTTGGTCATTACGCTATACGGCATTTCGTTTGTGGTGTTTACCTGGCTGAATGCATTTTTCCACAGGTAGATATATTACTTGCGCTTTTTATTTTCGTTTTCCGGATTTATTAATCAGGAACAGAAAAAGATCACTGTATTTCCTAATACAAAAATGGAAAATATTTTTTAATTCCAGGCGTATATATTTTTTAAGGATCAATATCATAGCGATAAAAGATAAGCTATAATAAGCGGCTATTGCATATGCAGCGCCTATACCGCCAAACCATTTCAATGCGGCATAGGTCATGATTAAATTCAACATCATTAATGCGCCATTGGCCCAGAAATTGATATTCGGCTTACCAATTGCATCCAGCGTTGAACCAAACTGGTAGCTCAGCGGCCGCACTATACTAAAAAGTATAGTGATCTGCAGAATAGAGACAGCGGGGTAGTAATCGACTCCGGCAATCACAAATATGATCAGCCTGGGAAAAATAAAAATAAATATGGAGATGGGTATGATCAGCGCTAGAATAGTAGCCACCATCTGTTCGAAATAATATTTCACCTTTTCTATTCCCTGAGTTTCGAGGGCTTCTACATTTTTTGGGTAGAGCACATCGGCGGCCGCTAAAGAAGGAACATCCACCATATTGTTGATACGTGCCACGGTGTTATAATAAGCTACATAGTTTTTTCCTTCGCGGATATCCAGCGCCCCCGCGGTGATGAAATGATCAAAGCTCCGCGACAGGCCGGAAAAAAGATTGGTGCCAAAAGTGTATTTTCCAAAATGAAACATTTCCCTGATTATAGCAGCATTATGGGAATAAGACCAGTGTACTTCCTGGCTAGACTGCCGGTAAATGTACAGGCAGCCCGCAATGAGCGCCAGGATCTGGAGGAATAATACGTTAACCAGGGTAAAATAATTGCGAAAAGAAAAATACAGGATCACTGTACCGGCAAAAAATATCAACTGTCTTATAAAAGCCGCTCTGAACAATGCGGCAAAACGGTAGTTGGCTTGGAGAATGATCTCGCAATGATTGTAAACAATTAAGAGGATGATCATAATGGCGCTTCGCCATAATAGCGGTTCCAGTTCTTTTGATTTCAGCAAAGAGGCTAATATAGACCCAAACAGAAAGATCAGCGCAATAATAAAAATCGAGAACACGACATGTATTAACAGGGAAGCCGACTGAACTTCCTTTTTTTGTTGCGCGTACCTTGATAACCCCAGAAATTTTATAGTCGCATTTCTTAGTAATCCTTGCTTTATAGCTTCAAATAAAGAGAATAGGGTGATGTATAAAGCCCATACGCCATTTGTCGACGTGGAGAACCCTCTTACCAGTATCATATAAGAAACAACGCCAAAAAAGAAAAGAGAAAATCTTTGCAGGAGCGTATAAAATAATGAGTTTAACCAGAAAGACGTCAAAGGCAACTTCAAATGAGAAAGGATTAGCTGTTAAAAATGTTATTGAAAGGTATTATTTTTTGGAGTCAATAATTTCGTTAATAGCTTTTAATAGGGATTTATCGCCTTTCGCATCCTGCGAAAGCTCCCAGAACATGATGCCTGAAGCCCTTTTCAGCGCAAGCTGAACTTTTTTTTCAATGGTCGCTTTACCATTGTAATATAAGGTTCCGCCATTATCCAGCTTGATCTCGTCCTTGACTTCAGCTTCGCTGAAAGCTGCGACAATATCCTTGTACGACATATACGAAGGACCGGAAGAAGCCCCAAATATATACCCGTAAAAAGGCAGACCAAGATGCATACGTTTCTTATTCACCTTTCGGGTTTTGCCCCAATAGTCAAGATCTTCAACGGCCATAGAATAAGGAGCATGGGGACCTCCAACTTCGGGGCGCCAGGGCCCTGTTTTATCGTACGACATGATAGTGATATAATCGAATTGTTTCAATGCCTTGTTGGTAACAGTAGCTCCATAAGGCGTAGCCATAGCTGCGGTGACCAGTTTCCCAATCGGTTTAAGCGTAGCGGCAAGTTCGGTAACGAAGGCTTCATAATTAGCGTCAATCCGTGGACCTTCAAGATCAACATCTATTCCATCCAGTTCAAAATCTTCAGCAAGTTTTGCGAGGTTATTTACCAGTTCCTGGCGGAAAGGCTGTTCAAGTAAATGAGAATAGTATGCAGGAGCGCTGCCGCCGCCTATAGAAGCCAGTATCTTAACCCCATGGGTATGCGCTCTTTGCACAGCTGAATCCAGGCATATGTTATAGGCGAAATTTCCAAGAGAATCGGGATTGATAAATGCGTGATGGATATGTGTTATCCTGCTATAATCAATTCCATCGATATCTTCAACAGAATGGCACATAACGTAAGCAATAACCGAAAAATTCTTTTTGGCAGTATCAGTGTCGGCGGATAAAAAAGCGGGACTGCATACACTTGAAATTTTGAATGAATGATCACGATGAGTAGTGTCGGCGGAAACAAATAGAAAAGATATAACCGTAACTACGAGCGACAGGATTTTCTTCATATCATTTTATTGAGCGGGAATATTATATTATTTTTTGATCGCAAAAAGCGCATCAAAGTTTTGCCATTGCGAACCTCTGTTAGCGGTGGGAACCGGCCTTTTGTAAAATTCGTTAAAGAATTCTGTAACGCCACTCCAGACTGTTTGCATGACGCCCAAATAACGGCCCTTCATTTCCGGCGTAGCCGTTTCACGATACATATACATATCCGTTAAATGTACGGCGGCTACTTCAGGGCTGTTCCACGAGCAGTTTATCACTTGTAATCCTTTAAGAGCAAAATAAGCAGGTGTTTTATCTGGTCTTTCATAATGCCAGTCGCAGATCACGACATCTTTGGGAACCAGGTCTATGGCCGAAGCGGTATTATTATAACTGGCTTCCCATCTGCCGATACCGGTTACCCATCCGTCAATCAGCCTGTCGCCCCATATCCATAATGTTTTGCCGCTTTTAGCAAGATGATCGCGAATGGTTTTTACTTCCCCGGCAAATAACTGCGCCTTGTCTTTTACTCCGCAGCGCGGGCATTTATCCATTCCTATATAAAATACTTCATCCATACCTGCATGAAATGCTTTTGCTTCAAAGGCGGCGCAGATTTCATCCACAATATCAAAAACAACAGCATGCACTCCGGGATGAAGTGGACAATAGCTTTTGCAATACAGGCTGTCAGCATTCGGCCATACATATTTTGCCGGCATCTTTACCCATGGCGTTTCATCAAACTGGGGATATACTTTCAGTAGCATGGAAACTTTTCCAGCCCATGATTGATGCCCCAGTAAATTAACCTGCGGAATGATATCAATATTATGCTGCTTGCAGGCGGCTACGATTTTTTTTACCTGCGCTAATGATAAGGCGGATGATTCAACAAGTTCCGGGTGTGAAGTATACTGGTAGTTGTAATCGATACGCAGGAGCAGTGTATTGATCTTTCTCGGGGCAAGTTCCTTAATGATAAAAACAACAAATGAGTCAACTGTGGAGGGCGATGGAGAGGCTATGGCAAAAGCTCTTATGGGAAGGCTGTCAAGCGTTTGCGGCGCCTGGGAGTTTGATGTATATATAAAAAATACAAAAGCCATAAGAAGAAAAATTGGTTTCATACTTAAGAATTAACTTGTTTGTAATACATTATAATTTCAAACGTACGCCATACTTTGATAATAACCCTGCGATATTTACCAGCGCCAAAGCCAGGATCAATGACTTGATCAGTCCGGGAATTCCTGTCAACAGGTCTTCCGGAAGATGAACAGATTCCAGGGGACCATATAAAAACGCATAAGCAAAATAGGGCAAGAGATAGCAGGTAAGTGTATTGGTTCCAGCCGGTTTAACAATAGCGAAACAT
>JBDTVL010000141.1:0-6534 GCA_040007215.1 Flavitalea sp. | reverse complement strand
GAGATCCACCATCTGCGAAGCCTGGTCGAGGAGGGCAATTTTTGCCGCTTCTTCAAATATTTTTTCCTGGTCCTGCTGCAATGAGGAGAGTTCATTAAATGCGGTTTCGATAGAACGGTAATGAACAATGGCGCCTCCGCCATTGGGACCGGGAATATAAAAATCGCTCCACCTGTCCTGGGTATATCCCGGATTTTGCCTGTAAGCCATATAACTATTGAGATAGGCCAGCGACTGGCTGTAAATACCGGTATGCATGGCCACAAAAGTGCGTAATTCCCAATAAGCGGGCCTTACCCGGTTATTATCGAGCATTTTTGTGAAGAATTTTTCAATAGAAGGCTGCGTAGTCTGGTCGGGATTATAATATAAATCTTCCAGACGTTTTTTACAACCAGTACTGAACATGAATACTGTCAGCGCCACGACTAAACCCGTATATAATTCCCGTTTCCTCATAAATCTGAAGCGCTTAAAAATCAAAATGAACTGAAAAACCATAACTTCTTGTAGAAGAAAGCGTCCCTTCATCAACGCTCTGGCGTGTCCAGTTGGTGCCAATCGGCGCTTCCGGATCAACATTCTTCACCGATCTTAATAAATAAAAAAGATTTCTTCCCACAAGGGATATCCTGATATTATTAAAATGAATATTGTTAGCTATTTTAACCGGTAATGTATAGCCAATAACCGCTTCCCTGAGTTTAAGGTAATCGTTATTATAGATCGAGCCTTCTTCGTTCAGTGCGGCAGCTCCCCAGCCAAACATATTGATATAATAATAAGCTGCATCAACGATAGCGGTATTGGCTTTGCCGTCAACCGCATTTCCCTTAAGTATAATTCCGTCATGATAAACCTTCGAACCGTCAGGCGCAACAAGAGCCGGATCGTTTAACAAAACTTTCTGCCCTGATCCGTTTACGAAGTAGGATAGTCCTCCATGGGCCTCGTCGCGGTATTGCAGAGAACTTTCATACATTCCTGCTCCAATATTATATTTCAGCACAGGCGATACCAGTTTACCGCCAAAGCGGTAATCGATCATGACGTCAAATGAAAAGCTTCCGAAAACAAACGTATTGGCTACGCCGCCAATGATCTTCGGCATTACATTACCTGCCAGCGTATATTTTGAATTGTCGATCACATACAATCCATTAGAACCGATAATATCATTGCCGGAAGCATCTTTCATTTTCGGGTATACATAAATGTTACCTACGTTCTTCCCTTCTTCCGCTACAATGCGGATAGCATTCTGCTCTCCTTCATAATACACGATCTCTTTAACGGCTCCCGACAATCTTCTTACCCGTGTCTGACCAGCGGAAAGGTTCATTCGTATATGCCATTTAAAATATTTTTGGGCCACCGCCATAATATTCACCCCTAGCTCAAGCCCGCTGCTTTGAAGCTCTCCTGCATTGACCAGCTTGGAAATAGCGCCCGAACTTGCGGGAACCGTTAACTGGAGGATCTGGTCAATAGTTCTGCTATTGTAATACGTTAGATCAATACCGAATCGGGTATGGAACATTTTCATTTCCATTCCGAACTCCATTTCATACTTATTCTCCGGCCTTATATTGTTGTTGCCAGCATTGATCTGCCCGTTAAGCGAAGCTACCGGGCCGTTGATGGTTGGAAGAATAGATTGAGTGTAAGCAATACCAGATGCATAAGCCGGCGGCGCATTTCCCACTACCCCGTAAGAAGCCCTCAGTTTGCCGTAGTTCATGAAGGACGGCATTTTTAAAGCTTCCGTAAAAATAAAACTGGCGTTTACAGAAGGATAAAAATAGCTATTGCTGCCAGGAGGAAGCGTTGAAGAGTATTCCTTTCTTGCAGTTCCCTCTACGTATAAATAATCTTTATAGCTGATATCGAAAAAGCCCAGATAAGCATATTTGAAGATGGCGCTCCGGGTTACTCTTCCTATCGCCGGCCCGAAGGAATTATTAAGACTGAACCAGTTTTCTTTGATCAATCCTCCGCTGGTAGTAGAAGACTGATCATTATATTTTTCATCGCGTGACTGTATACCGCCGTTAAAGGCCAGGCTCCATGTCTTATTCAGTTTTTTTGAATAGGTTAGCAACAGGTCGCCATAAATAATAGAATATCTGCCCGTCAGTACGCCGTAGAATCCTGTGCTGTTGGCTCCATTATAAGCAAGCGGGTATTCATTGAAGTTTTTGGTTTCTGTAATAAGGCTGGTCAGGTCATTACCAATCCTTCCCCTCAGTTGCAGATTATTGCTGACCTGGTAATTAAGCGTAGCGCTGCTCAGTAAACGATTCTGATCTTCATTTTCGCTATTACGTAACTGATTCCATAAAAAATCAAGCGTCTCCGATTTCATATCATAATTCAAGGCTTCCGCGGGGTTACGCTGCGACTGGTTCCAGGGTACCCATTTATATCCTTCATTGGTTTTGTATTTATCGAACATCACCCCAATATCTTCTGCCCTGCTGAAAAACCCTGCATAAGCGGCAATGATCCGCTGTAACTGATAAGGACGATTATGCACTTTGCTGTTTACATAGCTAACCACCACATCAGTTGTCAGTTTCTCATTTACTTTAAAGGCGCTGTTGATGTTAAAAGTATTCCTGGCCATGGATCCGCCTACCTGTATCCCTTTATAATCATTCCGGGTATAAGAAATGCGGTAAGATGATTTATCGGTGCGATTACTTACCGCAACATTGGCCAGCGAATTAAATCCTGAACGATAAAAATTTTTATAGTTGTCTGGTTGCGGCGAATACCGGTGCAACTGGCCATCCCACCAGGGAACAAGCTGTCCCTCCATTTTAGGTCCGAACTGTGCATAGGCCCTGAAATTGGGTCGCAGGCTTTCATTTTTCCCATCGCCATCTGTATCGGTAGGTATCCATCCTTCTTCTGTTGCGCCTTCCGACAGGTTAGTGGTGCGGTCGTATCCCGGCCCGTAAACATTCTGGTATTTTGGCAAAAAAGCCGCCTGCTCAACATTGCTGATATAATTCACTTCCAGGCCTAATCGCTTTTTAGGCGATCCTTTTTTTGTGGTAATGACCACTACCCCGCTTGCGGCTTCAGACCCATAAAGCGCGGTGGCGCTGGCTCCTTTAAGGATCGTAAGACTTTCTATATCATAAGGATTAATGTCCAGGATACCGTTACCTCTGATCCTGGGATCATCCCAATAACCAAAATTATTTACGCCCTTAAGTCCCTTTTCATTGGTGTTACGGATAATGATTCCGTCTACCACATACAGCGGCTGCGTATTGAAGTTAAGAGAATTCAATCCCCGGACCTGCACCTGTACGGCGCTGGTGGCGCCTCCGGGGCTGGTGGTTATTTTAACCCCTGCAGCTTTCCCATATAAAGCTGAAGCAAAATTGGTGTTCCCCGAAGAAGTAATTTCTTCGGAAGTTATTGTACTAACGGCATATCCCAGCGATTTCTGCGATTTTGTTACGCCGAGAGAGGTGACCACTACTTCATCCATTGGCTGGTCAATAACCGAAAGCTGCGCGATCATTGTTTTATTTTCATCGCTGACCAGGGACTGCTTTTTTTCGTATCCTACAAAAGAAAATTCAAGCACATCTCCGTTGGTTCCCTCGATGGAAAAGGAACCGTCATGAGCTGTTACAATTCCTTTTGAAGTGCCTTTAATGATCACGCTTACGTTAGACATCGGAATTCCCGCGGCGGTAATGACTTTGCCCCGGATCAAATGACTGGCGGCCGGCGATATGGTTATTGATTGATTAAGTTGATCTGCAGATTCATTATTGCCTGCTGCGGCAGCGTCCTGGAGCGGCTCTTTGACAGGGGAAAGGATAACAAAAGTTTTCTGACCTATCTTTTTAAACTGGAGATCAGTATTGCGGAGTAGTTGTTCAAGAATTTCTTCTACCGGCCTGGAGTAGTCGCTTATCGGGGAAACCAGTATATCGCCATCTGCCTTATCAGAAAAGAGAAAAAAAGTTCCTTTTACCTGGTTCAGTTCTTTCAATACATTAAAAAGCTTCTGCTTTTCAGTATTGGCGTCTTTAGAATAATTTTCTACAGACATCCTGACTGGCAATTTCTGCGGCTTTTTTTTGAAGGTTGCCAGTGTACCCTGGCCCTTCGCAATATTTACAAAAAACAAAAAAAATCCGAGCAAAAATCCCAGGAAAAAAAGCGCCAGGTTTTTTTTCCTCATAAAGCAATTGTTTGGCATTGAAAACCTCTACTTCCTGTTCCTGATCACTATTCTTTTATTATTCTTGATCGCCTCGAAATTTTGCGTAGCATTGAGGGATTGAAGAAAAATGTCCAGGTTGTCATTTGGCAAAATTCCGGATATAGATTCTGTGGCAACAGATTCATCTCCAAAGCTGACTTCTACGCCATATAATTCAGTTATAGCAGCCGCTACTTCTACCATGGAAGTTTTTTCGAAAATAAATTTACGGTCTTTCCATGCGATAACCTGAGCATCTTTTACTGTTCTGAATCTTAATGTTTTAGCATTATCATACTCCACAAAATCGCCTGGAACCATAGCTTTTTCCAGCCCATTTTCTGTTTTGAGAATAATGCTTCCTTCTTTCAGCAGCACATTTGTTTTATTATTACGACTAACCACATTGAACTGGGTGCCGGTAACTTCAATATCAAAATGGCCGGTATGTACAATGAACCTGCTTTTCTCAGGCGTTTTCTGAACTTTGAAAAAAGCTTCTCCCTTGATCCATACTTCACGGTCGCCGCCTTTCTGCCAGTTATCGGCAAAACTAACCCTGCTATCGGCATTAAGCGTTATTTCTGAACCATCCGGAAGTTGTTCGCGTTTTATTTCTCCAAACTGCGTATTAAAAGAAGGCTCTTCGGCCATCAGGTAATGCATCACTCCCCAGCAGGAAATAATGAAAACCACTGCCGCAGCGGCTATCCACATACTGTTATTTCTTTTCCGTTTAATAGGTATTACAGAGGCTTCTGACGACCGGTTTATCTTATCCAGCATTTTCAGTTTGGCGCGGTTTATTGCTGCGGCATCCACCGTTTTTTCCGGAAGGCGAACAGAAGCTATAAAAGCAGCCGCTTCGACAGAAAGCTTTTTTAAAATTGGATCGGAATCCATTCTCCTGGCCCACAAACCCGCTTTTTCTGTATCAGTATCAAAATACCAGGATAAAAACTGGTCATTACTTACGGTTTCTTCAATATTTTGAGGCCTTTTGTCCATATTATTTAATTCTCTACTAAATATAGTACCAGAATTGCAGTTTTTGTAACGAAAATACACGTTCGTTTTTATTTTACCCCGGAATGCCTAAGATAATTACATTTGTTGTCACACCAAAACGGACTAACTCAGTATCTAACAATTTGACTAGCAGCCAAGCGGATATAGCCCTATGGGAAGCCTATAAAACAGGCGACAGGGAAGCTTTTGGGCTCCTCTTTGAGAAATATTATACTGCCTTGTATCAATTCGGAAGTAAATTCACCGCCAACCAGGAACTGCTGGAAGATTGTATCCAGGAACTCTTCGCAGAACTATGGCAGCGTAAAAGCGTCACACAGGTTATTTCCGTTAAGGCTTATTTGCTTAAATCACTCAAATATAAAATCTTTCGCTCTTTAAATAAGATAAGCGTGCAGGTTTCCCAGCCCTTAACGGATAATATGGCCTTCCAGATCGCTCATGAAGATATACTGATCACGCTGGAAGAGACAAAAGAACAAACCGACAAAGTGCTGAATGCTATGAAAAGTCTTACCAGCAGGCAGAAAGAGATCATCTATCTGCAGTTTTACCAGGAACTGAACTATGAAGAAGTGAGTGAAATCATGAACATCAACTACCAGGCAGCCCGGAACTTGTTATATCAGTCCATTAAAGCCCTCAAAAAAATTCTTGGAGGCTTAACTATTCTCTCTTTTATCATCAACTGACCGACTGGTTAAAGTCTTCCGGCTTTGGACATTTTGCTGAACGAATATTCTTTACGCATTCTTTTTCTACTAAAAAGAAATGCATAGGTTTGAAAAATATAACCCCTTAATAAAATACCTCATGCAATTTTCCTGGATATACATTCTTTGCCTGCTTTCGGCAGGGGCCTCTGTTGCGCAAAAGCCTTTTATTGAATTCGGAACGGAAACAGCTATTGAAAATCTGGCTCCCGGCGCAACGTTGAAGGGTAAGGCTATACAATGGAAAAACGTAAATACAGATACCAGCACCTGGAAAAGAAAAAATGAATTACTGGTGTGCTCAGGACTTCCAATAGGCGTTATGCGTTCTGCAAAACAATATGAAAATTTTATTCTTGAAGTGGAATGGAGGCATATGACGCTGGGCGGAAACTCAGGCGTGTTTGTATGGAGCGATGCAAAACCCGGAGAAGAAAACCGGCTTCCCGGCGGCGTAGAAGTGCAGATGCTGGAACTGGATTGGGTTAACCAGAATATTGAAAATGGCATCACGCCTCCGATAGCCTATGTTCATGGCGAACTATTTGGCGTAGGCGGCGT
>JBDTVL010000140.1:0-6534 GCA_040007215.1 Flavitalea sp. | reverse complement strand
ATTGATCGTATGTCCTTTAGCGTTAAAAGTAAGCTGGCGCTCCGTCAAGATCATTTTATGCGGAATTTTATTGTTGCAGGCGGCCAGGCCTGTCATTAACAGCAGGTAAAAGATATATTGTTTTGTAAACATTTGGCTTATCGGCACTGTAAAAATATTGTTTAAGGAACAATAATCGTTTTACTATTTGTGGAATAAGCGCTAAAATATCCGAGCGCTTCGCCGCTGATATTACTGACAGGATTAGCCGGGGTAGCGCTCTGGTTCTCGCCTGTTGCCGACTCTCCGAGGCTATACCAGTAATCATATACCTGCTGATCAATACATTGCATTTCCACTTTCACCGAATCGCCGGTTTTGATTTTATTATCGGAATTGGGTAAGGGCCTTGTCACTTCCTTTCCATCGCTAAGATCATCATTATGTGCATAAATGCCCTTATCCTGCATGCCATTTACCCATACTACAAAACGATAGCTATTACCCTTACCCGCCGGATCATGATAGGAAGGAATAATCGTTTTGGTAACATCCGAACCAAATACAAATTCATCAATGATCACATCTTCCAGCGGCACGAGCTGCGGAAGCGTAGAAACGGCTCTGAACGATTGTCCGCCGATAAAAACTACCATAGTATACACAGCTCCGGGAATGCCGGTAAATGCAGTTGACTGATAGACGCCCGCAGAAGTCTCATTAAGCGTATAGACGGAAACGTTATTCTCCTGTATGGTTACAGTAGCGCCGCTAACCCCTTCAAACACATTCTCGTCCGTTACATTATTGGTCGTCGATATCCTTACGGTGGCGGGTTCGCTTGCCGCATCAGATATGGTCCCCTCTATCACCATTCTCTTTGTTGCATTATTAATCGGAATATTGATCACCTTCTCACAGGAGCCCAGCGCTAAAGCCAGCGCTATTGCCCATAGACCTTGCGGCCTTATTCCTGTATATGTCCACGAAAAAATATTGACCATATATTTAAAATTTAAAATTATAGGAGATGGAAGGTATCCAGCGAAAAAGTGCGACACGTACTGCTTCTGTTTTGCCGGGTTCCGATTTGCTGTCGCGAAAAGTGATCGCATAGGCATTTTCCCGGCCATATGCATTGTAAAGGCTAAATGCCAATTCTGAAGAGAACTTCTTCCTTTTCTTCAATTGCAGCGTAGCTCCGAGATCAAGACGATGATAAGAAGGCATCCTGTAATCATTCCGGTTGGTATAATAATAAACGGTTTGTCCCCCAATAATATATTTTCCATTTGGGAAGGTCACTGCGTCGCCGGTGTAATAAACCCAGTTGGCCGAAAATGTCCATTTCTTATTGTACTGGTACATACCCACCAGCGCTATATCATGAGTGCGGTCCTGCCGGGCATTATACCATTGATCATTGTTAATACCCCTGATCCTTCTTTCGGTTTTGGATAGGGTATAACTGGCCCATCCTGTAAACCTGCCAAACTTCTTTCTGAGCATCATCTCTATACCATAAGCCCTTCCCTTTCCATACAGCAATTCCGTTTCTATCGTTTCATTGGAGAATACATCAGCGCCATCGCGATAGTCGATCTGGTTATCCATCGTTTTATAATAAGTTTCCAGCGTCAGTTCATATTTGGCATTCCAAAGGTTCTTATAATACCCCACAGCTAACTGGTCGCTGGTTTCAGGTTTTATATTATTATTACTGCTCACCCATTTATCGGTAGGGCTGCTGCTGGTGCTATTGCTGATCAGGTGCATATTCTGAACATTCCGTACATAGGAAAACTTAACGGAAGAACTGGAATTAAACTGATATCCCAACGCCAGCCTTGGTTCCAGATTAAAATAGGTTTTTACTACTTCGCCGCTTTTGTAAGAAGTAGTATCAATCACCTGCCCGTCGGTATTGAGGGTATAATAATCTCCCTTTCCCAAAACGCTGAAGGCAGTGAGCCTGAATCCGTAAGTGAGGCTCAGCGCATCTGACAGTTTATAATTATCGGTAGCATACACGGCATTTTCCCAGGAATATTTTTTCTGCTGGGAAATGGAATTAATTCCAGACGACTGCGAAGCGGTGATCTCGCCAGGACGGACAGTATGATAAATGCTGCTCCATCCAAAACGGATATTATTCCTGCTATTTAAATTCAACTGGTAATCCTGCTTGAGATGTATATCGCGGATCTGGGAAAAGATATTGAAGTCATTAGCGCCGCTGACGATCTGTATCTCATAATTATAGTTACTGAAGATGAGGGATGTATTGGAAAATAACTTGCTGTTGAAGATATGATTCCATCGAAGCGTTCCCGTGCTATTACCCCAGCCCAGCGAAAACTGATCTCCAAATCCCAGGTTATCTTTCCCGAAATAGCCGCTCAGGTAAAGTTTGTCCTTTGCGCCCAGTTGATAATTTAACTTTGCATTGAGATCGTAAAAATTAAGCGTATTATTTTTAATGGAGGAATCCCTTGATGCTTTTAAAAATACATCTGCATAGGTACGGCGCCCGGTCAGCAGAAAGGAAGACTGATCTTTCTGAATAGGACCTTCAACATTCAGTTTTGCTGAGATCAGTCCAATACCACCGCTAACCTGGTAATCCTGGTTATTGCCATCATTCATTTTAATATCCAGTACGGAAGAAAGCCTGCCGCCATATTGGGCAGGCATGCCCGATTTATAAACGGTAACATCTTTTATAGCATCTGAATTGAAAGTAGAGAAAAAACCAAGAAGGTGCGAAGCATTGTACACATTTGCTTCATCCAGTAATATTTGGTTTTGATCAGCGGCTCCGCCACGAACATAAAAACCGGAGTTGCCATCGCCGGCAGATTTAATGCCTGGAAGCAGTTGTATGGTTTTAAGCACATCCTTTTCGCCAAACAGCACAGGTATATTTTTTATATCCTGTATGCTTAAACGCTCAAAACCAGTTTGCGTACCGCTGATGCTCCTGGTTTTAGGGCCTGCTCTTACGATAACTTCTTCGAGGCTTTTGTCCTCATCCAGTAAAAAAATATTAAGGATTTTGTTAGCAGTCAGGTCAATAGCGGCAGTATCCGTTATTTTCCCCAGCATACTTATTTCCAGTTTATAAGTTCCGCCGGCCAGGCTGAGGGAATAAAAACCATATTCATTAGAGGATGCACCTGTATTCTGACCCAGCGCTCTAATACTGGATCCGATCAGCATTTCGCCGGTTTTCCTGCTTTTAACAGTTCCGCTGATGGTGTAAGAGCGCTGAGCCATTATGGACTGAATCGCAAAAAGGAACATTGCGGAAATCATCCATTTAAGGGTCGGTTTTCCGATAAGGATCATAGTGTATTTTATTTATAATTAACATGCGTTAAACCCCTGTTAAAGGAAATCAAAAATGCATGGACGTGCGCAAAGTAAAGACAGTATAACATCAATTGTATGTTAATGTTTAGAACACATTTATTCCGGCTTCGCCGACAGTATCTGCCTTTCCATCGACTAACGCTTTCACCTTGCCTGATACCGCTATACTTTTGAGCAGCAAACATCCAATCAATTAAAAATTAAATGTATGAAAAGGATTTTTTTAGCATGCGCGCTCCTCGTAATGGCAAGTTCATTAACCTTTGCCAATAAAGTAACCCGCAGCGCAAGAAAGGAAGCCCGCCACGAAAAGAAAGAGCAGAGAAAAGAAAAAAAAGCAGAAAATAAAAATGAGGTAGGCTATGCAACGAAGCAGTCATTCATGAGCGATTTCCCCAATGCAAGAGAAGCTATCTATAACAAAACAAAAAATTTCGATGAAGTAAATTTCATCTCCTCCGATGGCAGCAAACTGAAAGCGTATTATGATATAGCGTCAAACCTTGTCGGAACCACGCAGATAAAGAAATTCTCAGATCTGCCTGAAGTGGCACAGAGAAGAATTGAAAAAGAATATAAGGACTATGCCGTTGGAGCAGTTTTACTATTCGATGATAATGAAAGCAATCAAACCGATATGATCCTTTATGGAACCTCCTTTGATGACGAAGACAATTATTTTGTGAGCGTTGTAAAAGACAATAAAGAAACCATACTAAAAGTGAACACATCCGGAAATGTGGCCTTCTTTACCGAATTGGAATAAACCACCTTGTGATTAACCCGTGAAGGAGCCATTCTCATTAAGGGCTCCTTCACGGGTAATTTTCAATGACAGAAAATAGAACGATATAGCCTTATCATCCATGGAAAATACCAAACAAATATTTCAATCCAGTTCAACGGCAAGGGAAAAACTTTACGTCTGGATCACCAGGGCGCTAGGTATTTGCCTCGTGGTGATGATCCCGCTGGCCATTATTTCATTTGCCACTCATCTCAAACCGATTCTGCCCGATATAACATCTTCCGCCGATACAACCAGGCATATCGCTAATCCGATCATGCCAAAAGGTTTTACCCGTCGTGAGGAACGAAAATATAAAGGCTTCTCCGCATTCATGATGGCCAAAAACAAACTTCGTGAACAATTGAAGGTGAAGCCAAAAGTTACATCGAACCATATAAGAGCGGCATTTTATGTTGACTGGGATCCGCAGAGTTTCTATTCACTTCAAAAAAACGTAGGTAAACTGAATATGGTTCTACCTGAATGGTTTTTCATAGACCCTGCAACCGATACCCTTAAATGCGTTATTGACCAGCCAGCACTTAAGCTAATGAAAGAACATGCCGTAAAAATAATTCCCATCATCAACAATTTCAATATCCGAAAAGGCAGCGAGACCTTCGATGGACAAATGCTCCATCGTATACTGCATAATAGCGTCAAGCGCGATAGGCTGATCAGCGATATTGTCAAATACTGCCGAAAATATCAATTACAGGGCATCAATGTCGACTTTGAAGAATTCAATGAAACTAATGATGAACCAATTACAAGTTTCCAAAAGAAATTATGGGAAGCGATGCACCGTGAAGGTTTGCTGGTAACTCAGGATATCATGCCTGAAAATGCTGATTTTAATGTAAAGGAACTGTCGAAATACAACGACTATATATTTCTGATGGCTTACGATCAGCATTATACGGCCAGCTCTCCGGGACCCGTTAGCGCTCAACGATGGATTGAAAAAATTCTTGATGAAACAAGCGCTTTCATTCCTTCAGAAAAAATAATTCTTTCAATTGCCGGCTATGGCTACGACTGGCCTAAAGATGCAGAAGCTTCTACCCTCACCTACCAGCAGGCAATGGCCGAAGCCCGTGAAAGAAAGGCGGATATTAAGTTTGATAACGATACCTATAATGATCATTATTCTTACAAAGACGTAAATGGGCAGGAGCGTCAGGTTTATTTTACAGATGCGGTCACCAATTTTAATACGATTCGCTTTTCAGACGAATATGGCGCTGCGGGAACAGCACTTTGGCGACTTGGCAGCGAAGATGAAAGACTGTGGACATTTTATAACCGCGATCTCACCAATGAAAGCCTGAAAAAAGACCCCTTCAATTATCAAAGTCTTTCTATAACAAATATTCAAGTGGATAAACCCGATTATATTGGCGATGGAGAAATATTAAATGTCATCAGCCAGCCTCAGCCCGGAAAGATGGATATTGAAATAGACAGCGCAGAAAATATTATTGCGGAACAAAAATATGTTCAGCTTCCAACCGGATATGTAATCAAAAAATATGGCGTCGTAAACAACCAGGTGATCCTCACTTTCGACGATGGCCCTGATCCGGAATATACTCCTGCAATACTGGATATACTTAAAAAAGAAAAAGTGCCCGCTGCCTTTTTTATAATAGGCATGAATGCAGAAGAGAACCTGTCGCTGCTTAAAAGAATTTACCGCGAAGGGCATGAAATAGGTAATCATACTTTTACGCATCCTAATATAGCAGAAGTAAGTCCTGAAAGAGCGCTGGCGGAAATGGAAACAACCAGGCTGCTGATCGAATCTGCTATTGGAAGAAGCGCCACTTTATTCCGGGCGCCCTATAATGCAGATGCAGAGCCCACAAAGGAAGTGGAACTAAAACCTGTCGCCCTTAGCCGCAATAATAATTATTATACCGTAGGAGAAAGTATTGACCCTAACGACTGGGATAAAGGGAGCGCTGCAGACAGTATCTATGACAGGGTAGTGAGGCAGTATGAAGCCAACCCTGAAAAAGGCATCATACTGCTGCATGATGCCGGCGGCGATCGTTCCGCTACTGTTGCGGCGCTGCCACGTATCATTCATTATTTTAAAAACAAAGGAGTGGGTTTTACTACCGTCGCCAACCTGCTGCATACCACAAAAGATAAAATTATGCCGCCTGCCCGAAATGCTATGGAAGGTTTCGATAGCGGACTGGCAACCTCATGGTTTTGGTTCAGCAACCTGATGACCGGCGCTTTCTGGGTGGCTATATTTTTAGGCTTGATAAGGATATTGTTAATGGGTATACTCGCTGTGAAACAATATTTCAGATCCAAAAAAGAAACTATACTCACTTCGCCAGCTCTTCATCAGCCCTATGTAAGCATCATCGTTCCCGCTT
>JBDTVL010000139.1:0-6549 GCA_040007215.1 Flavitalea sp. | reverse complement strand
CTTCGGTAGAAGAAGTCTCTTTCAGTAATATGCGACCCGTAAATTCAACATGCGTAGTGCGGGGTTGCCCCAGATCCCAAAGACCCAGACGACCATTTATAAAAGAAGAAGAACCGTTCAGATTCAAACCGTTACCACCCGGCCAAAGCAGGTTGGCGCCGATTGTTGCCGCAGAAACAATATTATTCGTAGTAGTGGTATATAAAGGATATCCTTTCGCATCGATCCCGGTCAGGTAAGCCACGCTGTTAATTCCCCTGCGCTTCTGCGACCATCCTTTAAGAGAAGAAACAGCCAAAACCTGCCGTGCGGAACTTTTCTCCAGTTGTTTTACGGATAGCCTTGTTTGTTCTAAAACATTTTTATTGGTAATTGTCTGCGCCCCTGCATCCATTAAAGCCAGGCAACACATACTGAAAACGATCAGTACTCTTTTTCCATGTTTCATCATGATGATTAAATATAAGGTAACGCCTGTTAATTTCCGAACCAGTGATATAATAGAAACCCTAAAATGCCGCAATTAACTAAATCGTAATGACCACAAAGCTAAAACGTTCCAATACAAATTACGTTGCCTGGCATACATTGGTTTGTGCTGCCTTAAAACCCCGAATCTCCGTAATCATTCCCATTTTGACAATGCTGTTCCTGCTAATGGAAATTTTCTAAAATTAAGCCTTTTTAAATATTTGAATGACAATAGGTTATATCGGGGCGCCCTCTTTGAATAATAGCTGGCACAACCAATTACCATGAACCAGATATCGAATAACACCACACAGAAAACAAAAAATTTCCAGCAGAAGTTGAGAAATGGTTTGCTATTTGTTGTTTTAGCCGCGGCTACTTCTAAAACTGCCAATGCACAGGCAATATCGGAAGTGATCACCGATTATAACGGTTTCTGGAAAACATCTGCTTCAGCTATCAACCCCGTTAAACCCGATAATCATAATAATCTTCTTTCCTTCTCTTTTAATGGAACGCGTTATTCAACAGGCGTAAATGATCAGATACTTAGTTCAAAAGGTCTTCCTTTCACGCCCGGTGTTTTCCGCGCTTTACCAATGCAAAATATCAATGCCGCCGCAAACTCCAATACGAAGATTGGTCTTGGGGCAATGATCGACGGAGTAGCTAACGGCGCTTCAAACCCGGCTCCTTCAAGAAGTATGCCTCAGTATCTTAATGATGGCGTTAACGGTCTTGACCTTGGAACCTGCGTAGCTAACCTTCCTGCGGGAACCATGTTTCTTTCAGTTAGTAATGTACAGGCTTCAAGTATTGGAGATGGCATTCCGGATATCCTGGTAACACAGGTTGCCGATCCTTCCAGTTCTTCCGACCGTTATGCCTTTACTGATATAAACGGAGCAAGAGTGGGAAATTACCTGGATATTAATTTAACAAATATCACGCCCGTTGGTAACTGGACCGCCGACTTTTACGAAGCTACAGGATCAACTATATTGAGTTCATCATTTACAAAAACAGACAGACCTATACGTATGTGGGCCGCTGATTTTAGCGCTTTTGGTATCAACGCTTCTAATATCGCCAGCATCGCTTATTTCAAAATAGATCTTAGCGGATCGAGCGATATCTCTTTCGTAGCCTACAATACTACCACCTTAAATGTTCAGCAGATCCTGCCAGCCCAGTTTTCTTCTTTCAATGCAAAAATAAACAATGATAAAGTTGATCTTTCATGGGAAACCATCAACAGCCTTACTAAAGATCGTTTCGTGATAGAATCAAGCGTTGATGGGAATAATTTCCAGGATGCCGATAGCTTACTGAATACAACAAACGCTTCTTCTACACAAAAATACCAGTTCTCTGTTGCCGCTTCTAACGCCGCTTATTATCGTATCAGGCAGGTGGATATGTCGGGAAGCGTTACTTTCAGCAGGGTGGTCATGGTATCGCCAAAAGCAGTAAAAACTTCTTCATCAGTATACCCTAACCCTGCAAGTTCTTTTGTAAACCTTAAACACAATACTGCTACTGGAAATGAAAAAATACTAGTGTATAACCTGAGCGGTTCTTTACTGATGCAGAGCTCCGTATCTAAGGGAAGCAACCAGACAAGGCTGGATATTCCCATGCTGCGCACCGGTTCTTACCAGATAACTTATTTAAGCGGTAATGAAAGATCTGCGGAAATACTGGTAGTGAAATAAGCCCGACGCCCTCAACAATTAATGTATATGCCTGGTCCCGCCAGGCATTTTTTTATTGGTATTCGTATTCGATCTTTCCCTGCAATTGTTTCTTTTTATTAAAGCATGACTCCCTGGTTTTTAGTCCTTCGTCATTGTACTCATAGTACCATTTCTGGTAGTTATCAGTTCCTTCGGGAACAACAATCATCGAAAGCGGTTGACCAGATTCGTTATACTCGAAAACATAAAGAGGAAGCAGGCGTTTGGCTTTAACGCTATAGCTGACAATATCCGTGAGCCTTTTGCCGGCATCATAATAGTAGTACACCGAAGGCAGGCCTACGCCATTTCTGCTGCTGTTCTCTTCCGTCACATTTCCATTCTCATCAAGAACGAAAAGGACTATTGTTGTATCTGTATTGTTTTTAATCCGTATCATTTTTTCGGGGCGGCCTTCCTGGTTATAGATCCAGATATGTTCTTCTTTTTCCCTGGCTAGCCCTGCTGAGGAAGAGGCGCTGATGATTTTTTCAATCTGTCCCTTAATATTATAGCTGTATTCAGCTGCGCTGCCCGAACCGTCCGTAGTATCGATTGTTTTTATGATCCATCCTTTGGCGTCATATAACGTAGTTAGCTGAGATTCGCCGGTGACCGGTGAGTTGATATGGGTGATTACCTGCGTGAAATTATTATTGATCGATTGCTCGCCGGTAAAATCGGCAGAAGGCTGGCCGTCATTTTCAAAACTGTGCAGCTTTACCTTACGTATTTTTTGTTCTTTATACCTGGCCAGTTGCTGCACGGTTTGATGAGGAACCAACTGATCTTTATAATAGTACTGCCCCCTTACAGGATGGATCAGTAAAAAACTGCATAAAAGAATAGCGGAAGCTTTAAGGAGAAGGTTCTTCAGGTCAATTATCGATTTCATAAAACGAAGATGCCGACTTTTCCATATATTCTGCGTTGTTTCCTTATTTTTAGTTAAAATTTATGCAGCAACCACCAGTAGCCGAGGCATTTATGAGGTTGAAGGAGATCATGGATGAACTTCGCGAGAAATGTCCCTGGGACAGAAAGCAAACAATAGATACACTTCGTACAAATACTATAGAGGAATTGTATGAACTGACCGATGCTATTACGGAACATGACTGGAAGGGCATTAAGGAAGAACTCGGAGATCTTTTATTACATATTCTTTTTTATGCAAGGATAGGAACGGAACAGGGCCGGTTTACGCTGGAGGAAGTGATCAATGGTATATCTGAAAAACTCATCGCCAGGCACCCGCATATTTATGGCGATGTTCAGGCCGAAGATGAAGAAGAAGTAAAAAGAAACTGGGAAAAGCTGAAACTTAAAGAAGGCAAAACCTCTGTCCTGAGCGGTGTGCCAAAATCATTGCCTGCAGTGGTAAAAGCCATCAGGCTGCAGGAAAAATCTAAACAGGCTGGCTTTGAATGGGACAACCGCGAACAGGTATGGGATAAGGTAGAGGAGGAGATCGTAGAACTTAAAGAGGCGGTAGACCTGAACGACAGGAATAAAATGGAAGATGAATTTGGCGATGTAATGTTTTCCATGATCAATTACGCACGCTTTTTGCAAATAGACGCTGAAAACTCGCTTGAAAGGACCAATAAAAAATTCATTTCCAGGTTTACAAAAATGGAACATCAGGCGCTTAGCCAGGGTAAAGCGCTACAGGATATGACGCTGGATGAAATGGATGCTATATGGAACTCAATTAAAAAACAAAATACCGGAATTTGAAAGATCTTTTTAAAAGTTTGGGCGGCCGAAGGTTATTTATACTGCTAGCGGCTATCGGTATGTTCCTTGCCGCCTTTGTGATCAATAAATATATTGTCGGCAGCACTTCTTCTCCATTTTATGCAGGCCTGATCCAGCGCGATATTTTATCAAAGGAAAAAAAATTCCAGGAACTGGCCGCCGATACGGCATTGCTGGCTTCGCTGATCAGCCGTAACTATTCTGAAGAGACCCTGCAGCAGGAGATCGATCATGAAAAAGGGTTTTTCTTTTTTATTTACGATAAGGATACTACTTCTATAGGCGAACGAAAATTATTATTCTGGAATACGCAGCAGGCGCTTCCACCGGTAAATATTCTCGATGAAAGCGATGCCAGCCGAATGGTGCGGTTAAGTAATGGCTTATATGTTCATACCAGCAAATCCGTTACTCTTAATGGCAACAGGAGGTTATCTATTGAAGCGTTATTGCCGGTCATGTGGAAATATTTTGTAGAGATCGAAAATCTCAAAAAGGAGTTTGCCTCTTTTCCGGAAGCTATTAAAAGAGTGGATGTAACCTTTAAGCCAACGGAATACCCCGTTAAAAGCGCTTATGGCAATATCCTGTTCTATCTCGAAAAAACAACTATACACCAGCAACAGACCAGTTGGGCATCTATTATCATTGCGTTGCTGGGCGTATTCCTGTTATTTATTTACATACACCAACTGGCGGAATATATTTTCCGAAGGTTCGGCCTATCAGCAGGTATATTATTTCTGCTGTGCACTATTGTGCTGATCAGGTTCTATACCTATTATATTCCCGGGTTCCTGGAATTGCGCCAGTTTGAATTATTTGATCCTGCTATTTACAGTTCCAGTTTTGTATTCAGTTCCCTGGGTGATCTGATGATCAACGGGCTTTTATTCTGCTGGCTTACCCTGTTCATCAGCAGGCGTCTTCCACCCAGCGCCTATAGTCCCTTGCAGCCAAGATGGCTAAATGTGTTATGCGTGATCATCGCTCTTTCGCTGCTGGTAGCTTTTACCTTCGTCTTTGCCGATATACTGCAAAGCCTGGTAGCCGATGGCCAGATATCGTTTAATGTGACCAATTTTTTCAGTCTGACGGAATATAGTTTTATTGGATTTTTTATTCTCGGAACGCTGGCGCTCAGTTATTTTTTCCTTTCGCAGATCATCATGAATATTGTGATCAGGTTAAGCGAGGGCCCGGATTACCTGGTTATTTTCATTACGCTTTTTGTGGGCCTGGCGACACTTACGTTCACCAGGAATACTTCTGTGCTGGAATTAAATATTTATGTGCTGGTATGGCTGGTAGTGTATATCTGGATGATGCAGCGAAAGCTTTTTTCCGGACTTAGGTCCCGGCTCAACATCTCTGAAGTATTGTACTGGTTATTCGTTTTTTCCTTTTCCATCGCCGCAGTGATCGTATTTGAGAATAAAAAGATCGAATTTGAGCAGCGAAAACAGTTTGCCGAAAAGCTTTCCCTTCGTGCAGATCCTTCCAGTGAAAGATTATTGAGTATTGCGTTGACCTATTTTGATAACGATTTCCTGGAAAAGAACTTTACCCGGTTCAAAGACAGGCATAATAATGCCGATCTTAAAGACAGCATCATCAAAAAGAACTTCAGCGCTTACCTGGATAAATACGATACCCGTATCTATACTTTTGATGCGGCGGAAAAACCATTATATAACTGGGTAGCTACTTCTTATGATACGCTTAATACGATCTTCAAGATACAGGGCAAGGAAACGAGTATCCAGGATCTACGATATTTTGAAAAGTCGTTCGATAAGTTCGCATATATATACCGCAAGGAGGTAGAAGATTCTGCAGGACAGAAGATCGGTTACTTTTTTGTATTGTCAGAACCCAAGAGATATAAAAGCGATGCCCTGATTCCAGAGCTATTCCGTCAGACCAAGGAACTGGTTCCCGAATATTCACCCGGTTATTATTATGGGGTGTATAGTAAGCTGGGATTGATCAGTTATTACAACGATTATCCTTTTTCTACCCGCTTGTCACTTAAACAGCTTCCTAAGTTTGAGTTTGAAACAAGGATGAACAAATCGTACGAAGAACTCTGGTACAGGCATTCGAACGATAAGGTTGTGGTTATTGCTAAAAAAGATAATTCCTTTATAGAAGCCATTACGCTGTTCGCTTATTTATTCAGCACCTTTATCTTTTTGCTGGCCATATACCGGTTTACGGCCTTGCTGGTAAGGTCGAGGTTGAGAAGAGAAGCTCTGGCGCAATATTTCCAGTTCAGCATACGTGCGCAGATACACAGCACCATACTTATGGTGAGTCTGTTGTCTTTTTTGGTTATTGGGATAGCCACCATTCTTTTCTTTATTAAACGATACGATAGAAATAACCAGGATAAATTAAGCCGTGCGATACAGATCATGGTGAATGAGGTCCAGAATAAACTTGCGGCGCATAATACGTTTAATGATGGCGTTATGTTATTTGAATTAGGCGCTAACCGTGAAGTTGAGCGGCTGATGAGGGAAATATCGGAAATACACGGCACGGATGTCAATCTTTATGATACTTCCGGCAACCTGCG
>JBDTVL010000138.1:0-6561 GCA_040007215.1 Flavitalea sp. | reverse complement strand
AAAGTGTTTTTTGCCCGCTTCGATTTTGTGCTCACCAATGTTAACAGTTATATGCCCCGGCTAATAGAGAAAGATTACCTGGGGCCATGGGTGATGACCATCAAAAGCAAGAACGTTCTTTTAAATGTGACTACCTATGTGGTATGCGGCATACTACTGCTGATGATCTTTTATTCCCTGGCCGTTTACCTGCAGAACAACAGTAAAGAGTTTCTGTATTATGCCGTGTATGCTTTATGCAGTGTGGCGGTGCTGTTCCTGAAGTCATACCTCAATTTCCAGCCCTCCGCTTTTAACCAGTTGTTCGAAGAATACCTTGACATCATGATCCTGAGCATTGGCATATTTTTCTATATGGGGTTTGTCAGACGCTTCCTTAATACGAAAGAGAAACATCCGTTCATCGATAACGTATTCCGTAAAGGAGAGCCCGCCATCATTGCGCTGCTGGTTATTTTTTCCCTCATCTATTTCTTTACCGACAAATACATCATCTTAAACATTCTGGAGAATTATGTGATCAAACTTTTTCTGTTTGTGCTGGGCATCATCTTTATCGTGTACAGTTTGAAAAAAAGAGATCCGTTGCTTAATTACCTGGCCGCAGGAAATATATCGCTGGTTTTCTTTTCCATGATATCCTTAAGTATAATAGTTTTCCAGTGGCGCATCTTCCCCGGTAATTCAATTTTCAATCCCGCGCTGGTGTATTATGAAGCGGGGCTCACGCTGGAACTGATGTTCTTTCTTTCCGGCCTTGCCTATAAAAATAAACGCGACATTATTGAACAGGTTAAAGAAAGAGAAAGGTTCAAACGTGAAAATGAACGTAAGGAATTTGAAAAGCAGATGGCTATGCTGGAAGTGAGACAGGAAGAAAGAGACCGTATCTCGGCCGATATGCACGACGACCTGGGTTCAGGTGTAACCGCTATTAGGCTGATGAGCGAGATCGTTAAAAGCAAGATGAATACCGAACAATACCCGGAGATCGACAAGATCTCTAACTCAGCCAATGAATTGCTGGGAAAGATGAACACCATCATCTGGACCATGAAGAGCTCGAATGATACGCTCGAAAGCCTGGTAGCCTATATCAGGGCTTATGCTATTGAATATTTTGACGGCACAGCTATAAGGTGTTTTGTAGACGTGAAAGACATCACCGAAATGGAAGTAAATGGCGAAAAAAGAAGAAATATCTTTTTAAGCTTTAAAGAAACACTCACCAATATTCTCAAACACTCGCAGGCCAGCGCAGTGAATATTGTCATTGAAATGACTGATAAAAAAATGACCATTGCCATCCAGGATAATGGTATTGGCATAGACATAAACAAATTGAGAAGATTCGGAAACGGGTTAAGCAATATCAAAAAAAGAATGAATAGTATCGATGGCGAATTTACTATCACCAACGACCAGGGAACGCTGGTTCACCTGGATGTGGTTTTATGACGAAAGACCATCAGCAGAGAGATCCATCCTGCAATAAAAAATAGTCCTCCAATCGGGGTAAGTATTCCGACACCTTTCAAACCTACCGCATCAGCGGCTTTCAGCAGGGTTAACACATATAGAGAACCGGAGAAAAGAACAATTCCGGCGATAAAACAATTTCCGGCATAGCTTATCCACTTACCGGGAAATTTTTCTGCCGCAAATGCCGTAATGAATAAAGCAAAAGAATGATAAAACTGGTACCTCACGCCGGTTTCAAAAACGCTGATAGATTCCGTGCCGAGATAATTTTTAAGACTGTGTGCGCCAAATGCCCCGAGAATTACCGCCAACGCAGCCAGTACGGCAGCCAGGCCCAAAAATTTTCTATGCATGAAGAATAGTTTGAATGAACGCGGAAATAGAAATACTGTCTTCATTATCGAGAACCACATCGGCCTGTTCGTAATACATTCGCCTTTCATTGAGTTTTCGGATGATATATATGCGTAGTTCGGCGTCGGCCATATTTTTTACCAGGGGCCTGGAGGCTTTTTCTTTCAGCAGCCGCTGTAACAAAACTTCCACATGGGTATTGAGCCATACCACCAGCCCGTATTTTTTCATCAGCTCAATATTATTAAAGAAGCAGGGCGTTCCGCCACCACAGGAAAGAACCATAGAAGCTTGCTGATCGATTAGCGCTTCCAGCGTTTCCTTTTCTTTTATCCTGAAATGTTCTTCGCCGGAGGCGGAAAAAATATCGGCAATACTTCTTTTCTCTTCTCCAACGATCTCCTGGTCCAGGTCGAAAAAAGGGATCTTCATATTTGCAGCAAGTTGCCGGCCCCAATGAGTTTTACCTGATCCCATAAAGCCTATAAGAAATATCCTCATCGGTAATTATTTATTGACCGGCGCGGCCGGATAATTGTTTATTTAAATGCATTGATGCCGGTAATATCCATACCTGTTATCAGCAGGTGAATATCATGCGTTCCTTCATAGGTGATCACGCTTTCCAGGTTCATCATGTGCCGCATTACAGGGTATTCGCCGCTGATGCCCATCGCGCCCAGTATCTGCCGCGCTTCCCGCGCTATACCAGCGGCGATCTCGCAGGCATTTCTCTTGGCCATAGAAACCTGCTGTGGCGTAGCCCTGTGCTCGTCCATGAGTTTCCCCAGCCGCCAGTTCAGTAACTGAGCTTTGGTAATTTCCGTGATCATTTCCGCAAGCTTTTTTTGTTGCAGCTGAAAACCTGCAATAGGTTTTTCGAATTGAATACGCTCCTTGCTGTAACGTAACGCGGTATCATAACAATCCATCGCTGCGCCTATCGCTCCCCAGGCAATGCCATAGCGGGCCTTGGTAAGGCAGCTCAATGGACCTTTCAAACCTTTTATAACCGGAAAAATATTTTCTTTAGGAACTTTTACATTGTCGAAAACCAGCTCGCCGGTAGCGCTGGCGCGGAGACTCCATTTTCCATGGGTAACCGGAGTTGTAAATCCTTCCATCTCTCTTTCTACGATCAGCCCGCGTATTTCACCGGCTTCATCTTTAGCCCAAACTACCGCTACCTGTGCATAAGGCGCATTGCTGATCCACATTTTGGCGCCATTCAATACAACATGATCGCCCGCATCCGTATAAGAGGTGATCATGTTAGCCGGGTCGGATCCATGATCGGGTTCGGTAAGTCCGAAGCAACCCAGCCATTCGCCAGACCCTAGTTTAGGAAGAAATTTTTTACGTTGTTCCTCGCTTCCATATTCATAAATGGGATACATCACCAGCGATCCCTGTACAGAAGCCGTGGAGCGTACACCGCTATCGCCTCTTTCCAGTTCCTGCATCATCAGTCCATAACTGATATGGTCCAGGCCGCCCCCGCCGTATTCAACAGGAACAGTTGGACCAAAACATCCAAGCTGGCCCATCTGGAGAACTATGTGTTTGGGAAATTCTGCGCGCTGTGCATAATCCTCAATTATTGGCGATATTTCTTTCTTGACATAAGCACGCACAACTTCCCTGATCAGTTTCTGTTCTTCTGTAAACAGGTCATCTGTCAAAAAATAATCCGGCGCCGTAAACAAATCCGTGCGTGCAGCCATCAAGTAATTTTCGGCTACAAAAGTAAGGATAAAGCGGCATCAAGCTTAGTAAGTGAGCCCGCGTTTATAAAACCCAATGATGTTCCAGGAAACGCCATCGCTTTTAAGCGTTACAGCCCCTCTTCCAGCAATAAGGTTGTCATCGCTGGCAGAAACGCCGGATATCTGCACCGTTTTAGCGGCCTGCATATTCTTCACAATAATAGTGCGCCCGGGCCACTGCTCCGCCGGGGGAAGGGTGGTCACGGCATTACCATAAGCATAATTGACATAATGCGTTTCTATACCTTCTGTGATCAGGTAGGCCGCGCCCGTCTGCGTAAAGGTTTTAAATTCCGCTCCTATCTTGGATACTTTATATTGTCCATCGGCAAATAAGCAACGGTATATTCCACCGGAAGGAAAATTAGTGGCGGCTATCAGTACTGCGGAATTGTCGGCGCGAACAAAACTGATAGGGTATTGAGGAGTTAGGTACTCAACAATAAATCCTTCGCCGTAAATAGCCATATCTCCAACATCTATTTTGAATATTTTAGCCTGGTTGGCTTCTACCCTGATAGTTCCAATATTAGGAGGAAGCACAAGAGGACTTCCCGCAGTGGACGATTTCACATGCAGGAATGTTCCTTTGAATGGAACCGTACGGCCAACGCCATTGATTCGGTAATTCATAGCCTGAACGGTTGGGAATTCGCCGGTTTTGCTAATGAGGTCATGTGTTTTGTTAATATTAAAACTGGTTGGGGTGTATTTGTTAGCGGTAATAATAAATTTGTTAGCCGTAACAGAGCTCACCGCCTCATTACCCGCCAGTGATTTATTAGGGTCCACTCCTGTCCAGATGGGCGTAGCGGAGATCACGGTATTGATTCCCAAACGGCCAGATACAAACTGCTGCTCTTCAATGTAGGTAAACCCTATAAATTTGATTCCTGTAACGGTAACCGGATCCAGGTCAAACCCATAGCGGCAACCCTGAGGTTCAATACCCCCGCCGATAAAACTGATATTACTTGAATTGGCCATTACCAAAGCTTTCTCAAGGCCTTCAAAGCCAATATCATGGAACATATGTCCGTCTATTGGAAAGGAAGCATTACTGGAAGCATCTTTGCTGCAAACGATTCCATACCAGCCGCCCTTGCCATAAGTTACCCCAGGTACCCCTCTTCCTAACTGACCGCCGAACCAATAGGTTTCATTATTCCAGTTTCCTGCCGAACTGGTGGAGCCTTTAATAGAAAGCCTGATCTGGGTATGGTTATGATGAATCGCATTAAAATAGACTTTATTAAACTGGGAGCCATCGGGCGTTCCACCCGATTTATCGCCCGACTGGTGAATGCCATCTTTAAAATCCTTGATCTCATTGACCTCAATATGACAATTGTAAGCATTTTTCAGGTAAATGCCCGTACCAGCGTAAGCCGCATACGTGGCTTCAGTAGTTCCCCCTGCATTTCCTCCGGAGAGAAGCCCGTAACTTCTGAATTCCTGGTTCATCCCTTCGATAATAAAACCGTAGCCTTTGGTAAAATAGATATCTCCGAATATTTCGATATTCACTTTTTTTACGGTGGTCAGGGGCATCACCACATTACCTTTTACAAGGAATTGCCCGCTTGGCACCATTACTGTCTGTCCTTTACCGGCCGCATTGATAGCCGCGTTGAAGCCGGCAAGATTATCTGTGCCGGTTGTGCCATTATAATCGGCTACCATTCCAAACCAACGGCCATCGATGGCCCCGCTGTACTCGCGCTTGAATCTTTTGCCGGCGCTCACTATTACAGTACCTCCATTGTCGGCGCTGGATGCATCTTTCGCATCATAGTAAAAAAGTCCCTGCTTTCCGGGATCGGTTATAAAATAGGTAACGGTAGCTGAGCCGCTTGAACGAAGCCCGGCAATAGTAGTCTGGGTCTGACTAATAGATTGTAATGACAGTAAGCTGCCGACTACGAGTAAAAGGGTAGAAAGTTTCATGTTCACGAAAATTAATGATGAGATATCATGGTTTGATGTTAGGGTTATATGCAGAAGACTGGATTAACAGGGGTTAACTGTTCATCAGAATGGTGGATGATGGTTAGACGTACAAAATGGATTTTTGTCTGACGAACAAAAATCGAACCAAAAACGCAGTGTGGATATTAAATTACTAGGGGATGAAGGATAAATATGCGGCCATTTCCTGCTGGTAAGCTTTAGCGGCGGTTCCGGCCTTCAGCGCAAAATCTTCACCGGAGGAAGCAAAGATAACGGCCCTGCTGACATTGACCAGTAACCCTGCCTCTTTATTAAGGCCCAGTTTCGAGGTTTCCGCGAGGTCGCCGCCCTGCGCGCCAATGCCGGGCACCAGGAAAAAATGATCAGGGTAATTTTGTCTGATCTGCCCGATCATTTCCTGCCGGGTGGCTCCGATCACGAACATGAGGTTGCCCGGATTTCCCCAGCCGGCGGCTTTTTTCAATACCTGTTCATACAGGTAGCCATCGCTGGTAGCCAGCATTTCAAAATCGGCAGACCCCTTATTGGACGTGAGTCCCAGGAGGATGGTCCACTTGTCTTTATATTCCAGGAAAGGCCTGATGCTGTCTTCGCCCATATAGGGGGCAACAGTTACCGCATCGAAGTTCATAGTTTCAAAAAAGGCCCTGGCATATTGTGAAGAGGTATTGCCGATATCGCCTCTTTTGGCATCGGCAATAGTAAAATGAGTGGAGGGTATATAATTAACCGTGCGGATCATCGATTGCCATCCTTTCAGGCCATTGGCTTCATAGAAAGCCGTATTGATCTTATAGGCCACACAATGATCTCTGGTAGCGTCGATGATCTGTTTATTAAATTCAAACTGAGGGTCTTCGGCAGAGAGCAGGCTTTTAGGGATTTTATCCAGGTCGGTATCAAGGCCTATGCAGAGATAGCTTTTCTTTTTCTGTATCTGTTCAATAAGCGCTGCTCTTGTCATAATGATAAAGGCTGTAATTAAAAA
>JBDTVL010000137.1:0-6576 GCA_040007215.1 Flavitalea sp. | reverse complement strand
ACTGAAAATCCTTGTGTCGGCGGTTCGATCCCGCCCCACACCACAGAACGGGAAAATTGAGATTAGACTCAGTTTTCCCGTTTTTACTTTCTGTTAAAACCCGCTTCAGTCGTGCAAAGTAGAGGAATACCGAGTTTAGTTTTGGAGTTCGATAATCGTTATTTTCTCTATCAACGAAAATTCCTTGCGGAAATACTAAATATTGAATGCGTTGTTTGTTTCCGTAATCGCTCAAATCCCTCAGGGACGCGAGGTTTGACGAAAATTCGATTGCCAGTTCTATGCATCTTTCAAGGTTCGATAACTAATTTCCTGATTTCGCTAGTTGCCGTTCGATCTGTCCCCGCTCCCCTTCAAATTTCTCTTTCAGTTGACGGTAAGTTTCCCGGTTAATGTCGCCATCAATAAACCGCTCATTGAGCTTTAAAAGCTTGTTATTTATTTCTGTGAGATTGCGGTTCATAATCCCCTTTTGCTCGGAGGTTTCCTTATTGCTTTCCAGGTAAACAGCTTCCATATCCTGTGCAATTAATCGGCTGATAGAAGAACTAACGTTTAACGATAAATCCTGTAAAAGACATTTGAAATCTTCGTGCAATCGCTTTGCGTTGAGGTTGCAATTGCAACCCTTTGTATTGCACTTGTAATACCAGATGGTTTCTTTTTTACGGTAAGCGGTAAAGAACTCTCCACATTTTTCGCATTTTAAGAATCGTTTAAGTGGGGCTTCCTCCCTTTCATGTTTAAGCTTAATCCCATCTTTATTATGCGGTAAGGCGTTGTTGGCCTTCAGGAATATTTCATGCGAGATCATATTCTCGTGATTGCCTTCAATCACATTTCCATCGAGCATATTATGTACCATTAAACCGCAATAGAAGGGATTGCGGAATAAATCCGATAAACGTTGATCAGCTAGTTTTAATCCCAATGCCGTTAAACGCTGGCAGATTTCTTCATTGGTAATACTTTCAAGGGCCTTCCACAAAAAGGCTCTGCGAAGTAATTTCCCTTTTTCATTCACTACAATTTTTCTTACACCGTTTTCCTGGATAATAGAGTATCCCATAGGCGGCATGGTAGGCCAGTCAACACGCAACAACATTTCTTTTACGCCCGCCATACATTTCTGTCTGCGAAGCTGGTTATCGTATTCGCTGAAAATAAACTGTATGTTTTGTTGCAGGTGCCCGCTTGGCGTTGTACTATCTGTTGGCTGACTTACTGAATGCAGCAAAATGCCTTGCTTCTTTAATTGCTCGGTGATGTAAATGGCATTGGCTCCGGAACGGCTAAACCGGTCAACGCTATAAACCATGATATGAGCTATCTTTTCCTTGCTTTTCTTTACATTAAAGACAGTTAGAAACAATTAAATAACATCTTGTCGCTTAAAATAAACTACCCTTTAAAGCAATGGTATTTGTCTTCGTCAACAATGGTAAGGAATTCTTTCAAGCTGCTCACTTTGGAATTAGGCTCATATAAACTCCATTTCAGGTTACCTCGTATCCAATATACCTTCCACTTACCATCGCTCTTCACGTAAGTGGCTTTGGCATATTCGGTTTCTGTCCTTTCAGTGGGGTTTTGAAACGTCGGTCTTTTTTCATAAAGTATAATGCTTTGGTTCTCGATTTTATAAGAAATATCTAAGCGATCCTGGATATGTTGAGGTGGGCGCACTCTCGCTAAGTAGTTTTCCATTACTTCGATGATGTCAACCGTATTTAGCAGCCCTAAAGCCATATAGTATGATATTGATAGTATTCTTTTATGCGCCTGTAAGAAAAAGCAAGGGTTATAGTTCGGTATAAACCACATAACCCCAAAGTAATTAAAAAGTGCTCTAACTTTTTACTAGTTTTTTGTATGGTTGGAACATAATAAATTACCCCCTAGCTACTATCGTACCGATTTGCCGATAGGGGCGTAACTGCTTAATTTTATGTAAGTTTGCTAAAACCGAAATCCACAAGAATATGGAAAAAACAATACACCAGTGTAGAAACGTTAAACGTTTCCGGGAAATGATGGGTATTAAGCAGGAAGGGCTGGCGTTGGAATTAGGAGATGATTGGAGCCAGCGTAGAATATCTCTTTTGGAACAAAAGGAGGTTATCGAACCTGCATTGCTGGAGCAAATTGCCAAAGTATCGAAAGTACCCGCTGAAGCGATTAAGAATTTTGATGAGGAAACGGCTATAAACATTATTTCCAATAACAGTTTTGAGAACTGCGACCAGCCAGCTTCTGTTTTATAACTCCACGATCAACCCTATTGATAAATGGTTGGAGGCTTTAGAAGAAAACAAGCGTCTTTATGAACGCCTTTTGCAATCCGAGAAAGAGAAAAATGACTTATTGCAAAAGGTGTTGGATAAATTAAAATAGCAACTGTCATTTTCGATAATATTTTATAACCACCAGAAGCACGGTGGTTTTTTTATGCTCACTTGGTCTAATTTCTTAATTTGTCACCCTAAAAGGAGACTTTATATTTTTATTTGTCACTCTATAAGGTTAAATTTACAAATATTTTGTCACCAGTTAAGGTTACTATATGATAAATCGACTCCAAATAGAGCAACTAAACGCTAAAATGCAATCGTTTGCTAACTTAAAGAATATTCCCGGTCCCGGCACCGGCTGGATAAGGGCTATCCGCACCAGCATAGGCATGTCTCTGGAACAATTGGGAAATAAATTGAATATTGCCAAGCAAAACGCCCAAAAAATTGAGAAAAGAGAAGTAGAGGGTAATATTACATTAAACACATTGCGTGATGTGGCAAAGGCGCTTGATATGCAATTGGTATATGCTTTTGTACCCATCGAAGGTTCTTTAGATGCGATGATAGATAAGAAGGCAAATGAAGTAGCAATTAAAATAGTAATGCGAACCTCAAACAGCATGAAACTTGAAGACCAGGAAAATACTGAAGGTCGGCTACAAAAGGCAATTGCAGAAAGAGCAGATGAATTAAAAAGAGAGTTACCGAAAATTTTATGGGACTAGTGTTAGATTATACAGACGGCCAAACACCGCTTGAAGAAAATGAGAAAGAAGGGCTTCTGATTAAGACCATCAGTACTCGTAGCGAACTGGATGAGTTTGAGCAACAGAATATCGAAAAGGCTGTACTTTGGACAATGAAAAGGAAGTTTAAGGCCGTCGATATTCTGAGTGAGTCCTTTATAAAAGAGTTGCATAGAAAAATGTATGCTGATGTTTGGAAATGGGCAGGTGAATTCAGAAAGACTAATAAGAACCTCGGAGTTGATAAATTAGAAATAAGCGTTGAACTACGAAAGTTAATAGATGATTGTATTTTCTGGATTGATAAAAAGTCTTTTGACGATGACGAAATAGCGGTTAGATTTAAACACCGGCTTGTCAGTATTCATTGTTTTGCGAATGGGAATGGCAGACATAGCCGGTTGATAGCTGATATTATTAGCGAGCAAATTTTTAAGAAGCCTGTGTTTAGCTGGGGTGCTGCAAATCTGGTGAAGCAAGGTGATGCAAGGAAAACATATTTGAACACCGTAAAAGCTGCTGATAAAGGAAATTATGATTTGTTGATAGCGTTCTCAAGGTCTTAACACCAGGTCACGAATGTGTCCATTTCTTTTTTCATATCACCGGATGGCGGCGCTTCAAAATGAACATGCGGCTTGTCAAGCCTGCCGGATACCACCTGCATTGGGGGTGTATGTGACCGATAGCGGCCAAGATCCGTCAAATCCTGCCTGCCATTGGTCAGCATTTTGTACCAATTGAAAAGTGTTGCATGCGAAAGCGGCTTATGGAAGTACTTGTATAAATCCGTCATCATATCCGCTATCCAGCGCTCGGCGGGCTTAACTCGACGATTATCGGTATCCAGGCCAAAATTGAGAAGAATCGAAGACTGAACACTATCTCGGTTGAGATATTCACCCTCTATCTCGGATGTCTTAATGGCTTCCCCGGTTATAAGATCAACAACAAGCAAATTCCTGTCTTCATCGCTGAAATGCCGGATTGCGCCAATCAATATGCCGGATTGCCTTAGAAATTGGGCCTCCGCCTGCGCTAAGGCGCCTTTATTCCAATGAAAATGCGGCCAATCGGCCTGTTGCCAGTTCCAGGTCATGAGTTATAAACCTCTTTTTTATAACTCACAGTATAGCATATTTATGAGCGATAAGGCCCTGCTTATTGCTCTGCCTTGTCAATTTGCTGGCTTTTTTCAATATCTTCTTAACGTCGAAACGCCTCCCCGGATAATACAATTCCAGCCAATTCCTGAATAGGCTGAAATCTGTAGCAAAAGTAGAGGTAAGGCCTTTTCACATCAAAGCTAAAATGAAGCAATTATGAGGATAATATCATAATTGCTCTTTTACTACAACTGATAAATGATGGGATTTTTGGCAGGATCTCCCCTTTTTTCAGGGACCTTGTTCGGGACTCGTTCGGGAATTCAGGCCATTTACCCTATGTTTTCCGAACGAGTCCCGAACAAGTCCCGAACAAAGTCCCCCTGTCTTATACTAAAATGAGTTGACAAAACCGGTTAAAACAACTGTTGCCTCGTACCGGGAATAGCTCAAATCACTCTCTTTCCCCCTTCTCACCTGAAATATTTTGCTCTTCCCTAAATAGAAACTATTTTGCGACCGGTTCAGACCACAACCTCTTCCGTATCCTCGAGTAAATCCCCGATTAATCATCATAACAATTGCCTGTACTGATTGCCTGCCATCTTTTTGATTCTTTGACGCTTACCGATCCGGCATGCCATGGATATCAGTATAGAGTACCCAAACAATTAACCATTGTAAACTCTGTACAAACCTAACTTATGAGAATAGTCCCATGTGATATTACTGCGCTCTGTAAAACCATTCCGGCATTGCTGCTGACTGCAGTCATGCCTTTTTTTGTATCCGGACAGTCCTTAGCGCTGCCCCAGGGTAACAAGCATCAGCCTTTCCTCGACAGACTGGAAATTCTTCTTCAGAGGAATCCCGAGCTGAACCTCTTCTCCCCGAAAGAAATTACCCGCCATACTGCGGTGCATGAAGCCGGTCTCCAGGATTCCTCCAGCGGAAATCCCTCTATAAAACTTTCCGCTATCGATCAGTATAACCTGCGGAGCCTGCTGATGAATAATGCCGAATGGGTGACCACCGCCAATGAAAAAAAACATGCTTTCTATAATAATGCCGCCAATATGGTGGAAGCTAATAGCTCGAAGTTCTTCTTTGCCCTCAACCCGGTGATACAGGGCCTGCAATCGAAACAGCAGGACTTTTTACAAGGCAATGCATCGGTATATCATTATGCCGGCGGACTATCCCTGCGGGGAATGGTTGGCGGTAAGTTCGGCTTCTATGCCTATGGCACAAAGAACTATGAAAGTCCCCCGATGTTTGTCCAGGACAGGATCGCCGAGTTCCGCGCTGTTCCAGGCGCGAACGACTATTCGCATTATGGAGCCAGGGGATACCAGTATTACGATCTCCGCGGGGGCATTACTTTCCGCGCCCTCAAGTTCTTCGATGTACAGGCCGGCTACGACCGCAACTTTATCGGCAATGGCTACCGCAGCCTTTTCCTGAGCGATTTTGCGGGCAGCTATCCATTTATTAAGGTCAATACCAAGGTATGGAAGCTGAACTACCAGAACCTGTATACGGGCATGGTATCGCAATATTCCACCGGCGAAACCAAAAACTTCAATGTCAGCTTTCCCAGGAAGTTTGTGGCGGTGCATCATTTAAGCATCAATGCCGCCAAATGGCTGAATATAGGACTGTTCCATTCGCTGGTGATCAATGAGCGCAAACAGTTCCTTTACCTCAACCCGGTTATCTTCTTCTCGGTATCCAGCTTCGACGATTCCCGGCCTGCAAATTCTATATCCGGCCTGGATTTCAAGGCCAATATCGCCAAGAGGGCCCAGGTATATGGACAGCTATTGCTGGACCAGATCAGGCTGAAAGAGATCACAGCGGGAAATGGATGGTGGGGTAACCGTTATGGCTATCAACTGGGTCTTAAATACATCAACCTGTTCGGAATAAATAATCTTGACCTGCAGGCAGAGGTGAATGCTGTGCGGCCATTTACTTATGCTGCGGCTGATTCGCTGGATAATTTCAGTCATTATAACCAGCCGCTGGCCCATCCGATGGGGGCGAATTTTGCCGAGTTCATAGGTATATTAAGATACCAGCCAACCAAAAGACTTACGGCTACCGGTAAGCTGATCTACTGGGCGCAGGGGGTGGATTCTTCGGCGGCTAGTTTCGGCGGCAATATTTTCAAATCGTATGGGGCAAGGGTGGCGGAGTATGGATATACTATTCCCAGCGGTATGGAAGGAAAGGGGCTGAACATGCAATTACAGGTATCGTATGAACTGGCAGAGAATATTTTTCTGGATGCTACGGCTATGGTGAGGAGGTGGAAGGTGGAGGATAATAGTTCATTGGAAAGGAAAGTCAACATTTTTACAGCAGGCTTGCGTATGAATATTTTCCGGAAGGAGTATGACTATTGAGACTAATTAAAAACAGCCTGTG
>JBDTVL010000136.1:0-6591 GCA_040007215.1 Flavitalea sp. | reverse complement strand
GTGAATAAAGAATATCAGAAAGCGCTTGACCTGTCGGGCGATCCGCTGAAAGGAAAAGAAGTATATCAGCAAAACTGCGCTATTTGTCACCAGGTAAGAGGAAAAATGGGCGTTGCCTTCGGACCTGATCTTGGAACGATCCATAACTGGTTAAAGGAAGATATCATGGCTAATGTGCTTGACCCTAATCTATCCATTTCCAGCGGCTATGATCTATGGACCGTTCAGTTGAATAATGGCGAATCTGCCCAGGGTATCATTTCGAGTGAAACGCCTGTAGCTATAACGCTAAAGAACAATGGAAAAATGGTCAGAACGATCAACCGTCAGGAGATTAAGTCGCTCAAATCGGCTAATATATCTGCTATGCCTTCCGGACTTTCAAAAAATATAAATTATCAGCAAATGGCAGATCTGTTAGCTTTTTTGCGGCAGAATTAGTTCATGCGTTCGCTATAAAATAGTTTAAAGTTCCGAGGAAAGAGGGCGTAAACATTAAAAAGTTTATTGCCCCCAGGCGGTAATGACCAGGTCTCTTAACGATCGGTGATCGCGATGTTCGCACAGGTAAATGCCCTGCCAGTCACCTAGCGCCAATCTACCATTGGCGATCGGAATAATCACCGAACTTCCCAGCAAGGATGATTTCAGGTGAGCGGGCATATCATCCGGTCCTTCATCATCATGAATATAATCAGGATCATTTTCAGGAGCTATTTTATTAAAATACATTTCGAAATCCTTTCGTACAGTAGGATCTGCATTTTCATTGAGGGTCAATGAGGCGGAGGTATGCTGAATAAAAACCTGGCACAGACCCGTTTTGATTTCTCTTATATCTGGCAGGGCATCGAGGACCTCTGCCGTGACCAGGTGAAATCCCCTTCTTCTTCCTTTCAGCGTGACCTTTGACTGGAATATCTTCATGTACTTTTATCTGCAATGTAATGTCTGCATGGTTCATTTAACAGCGCTGGCATAAATACCTTTTGCTTAAGCGCCGGTTCGGGCAAACCCGGCCAACAGATCTTTACAGGAATGAATAAACAAATATTAAGATTCATAGCCAGCTACAGACCACTAAATAAAATCTTTATCTTCATTCCCGCAGGCGATACAAGCCGCTAAAAGCAAACAAATGACACCATCATTATTCAGAACCGGCATTTTCTTTATTTTATTATTTTGCTTCGCCTGCCAGCAACCGGCTAATGCACCAATAGAAAAGCCTCCGGTAAGGCCTGCGTTTAATTCCCATCCTTCGCCAGCGTACCTGTCGCCAAAGGAAAGTTTAGCCACTATGCATCTTCCCGAAGGCTATCATCTGCAGCTTGTGGCCAGCGAACCTGTTATACAGGAACCAGTAGCTATAGTATGGGATGGCAATGGCGCGATGTATGTAGCTGAAATGCGCAGTTACATGCAGGACATCAACGGAACCGGCGAAAAATTACCTGTATGCCGGATCACGCGGCTGGAAGATACCAATGGCGACGGCGAGATGGATAAACACACCGTTTTCATTGACAGCCTGGTATTGCCTCGGATGATGCTGATGCTTGGCGACCAGCTTGTGGTTAATGAAACCTATAGTTATAATCTTTACGGTTATCGCGATACCAATGGCGATGGCACGGCAGACGAAAAAAAGCTGCTCTACCATAATGATGAACCCGATAATGCCAACCTCGAACACCAACGAAGCGGGCTGGTGTGGAATATTGATAACTGGATATATACCACTACAAGCCCTGCGCGTTACCGTTATAAGAATGGCATGCTGGAAGCGGATTCTATTTACGGCACCAGCGGACAATGGGGATTAACTGCTGACGATTATGGCCGATTATTCTTTTCTTCCGCCGGCGGAGAAACGCCAGCGCTCGATTTCCAGCAGAATCCCGCTTATGGCAGGCTTGGCGTGGATGATCAGCTCTACGGCGATTTCCAGGAAGTGTGGCCGATCATGGCTACGCCTGATGTGGAAGGCGGAAAGATCCGGCTTCGCGAAGACAGCACGCTTAATCATTTTACGGCTTCCTGCGGGCAATCTATTTTTCGTGGCGACCGGCTGCCGGCAAGTCTTAAGGGAGACCTTCTTATCTGTGAACCTGTAGGAAGGCTGATCAGAAGAGCAAAAGTCGTCGACAGAAATGGCGCCATCATATTAAAAAATGCATACGAGAAAAACGAGTTTCTAACTTCTTCCGATATGAACTTCCGGCCGGTGAACACGGCAACAGGTCCGGATGGCTGCCTGTATATTGTTGACATGTATCATGGCATTATCCAGGAGAGCGCCTGGACCGCCGAGGGCAGTTACCTGCGGCCGCAGATCCAGCAGAAAAAACTGGATCAGAATATAGGCCGCGGCCGTATTTACCGGTTAGTAAATGATGTGGCAACGCCCGGCCCGAAGCCACATTTGCTTGGGGAAGAAAACAGCAAGCTTGTGGGTTACCTGTCGCATCCGAATGGCTGGTGGCGCGATAATGCACAGCGATTACTGATCATGCATAATGATAGTTCGGTGATACCGGCTTTAAAAGATATGGCGCTCGAAAAGCACGGGTTCTGGAATAAAATAGCTTTCTGGAAAGAAAAACTCCCATCTATCGGAAAGGTACATGCGCTTTGGACCCTGGAGGGTTTACAGGCCATTGATAAAGACCTGCTGAAAACGGTTTATAGCGACGAAGATCCGGAAATGAGAAAAGCAGCTATAAGTATCAGTGAGTCTTATCTCCTTAAAGGCGATGAAGATATCCTGGCGTCATTAACATCGCTGAAAAATGATACCAGCGAACAGGTAAGGATACAGCTAGCCTTATCGCTGCGTTATGGTAAAAATGAGAAATCGAAACTGTTGCTGAAAGAATTAGCTGCTGCGGCTGGCAAGAATGAACTGTTACCTGCCATTACTAAGGAAAGTCTGCAGGAAGGCGATCCCGCCTTAAAAGAACTGCGTGCAGCAACGGCTGGAATGGATGAAGAAGATAAGAACCTGGTGTTTACGGGCGCCGCTCATTTCAGTCAGCTTTGCGCCACCTGCCATGGTATGGACGGTAAGGGGTTGCCTTCGCAGATAGCGCCGCCATTATCAGGTTCTGCCCGGGTTAATGGCAACAGGGAGATTTTGGTAAGAATATTATTGAATGGCTTAACCGGTCCTGTAGACGATAAATCATACCAGGGAATCATGTTGCCCCTGGAAGCCAATAAAGATGAGTATATCGCATCGGTAGCAAGTTTTATTCGCAGCAGTTTTGGTAACAGGTCAAGGGCGGTAGGACCTGAGGATGTAGCCAAGGTAAGGGAACAGATTACCGGGCGGAAAACGCCCTGGACGCTGAAAGAGTTAAGCGAGTTGAAGTCGATTAAAAAATAGCCTGCTGCTGCAGCGCTGAATGAAGGATGATCACCGTAGTCCTTTTCAATTAGTATTCCTTATAAACGCTGACAGACATCACCGTTTATTCGCTACTATATGTAAATACGTATAGTTAACATTAGGCAATACATACTATATCCATTTACATATAATTTTTGCATAATTATACGTAAAAGCATATAATGACTATCCAAAAGGATTTTGTCAGGGAGAAAAGAAAAGCGTTGGGTATGACCTAGCAGGAATTTGCTGAGCGGACAGGCGTAGCGCTAACAGTAATCCGCAAAATCGAACAGGGAAAAGAAAATATGCAGTTAGAAAAAGTGAACCTGGTTTTGGGGATGTTCGGACATGAACTGGCGCCAGTGAGCATACGTAACATACTTTCCGATTCCTTAAATGAGAATGGATGAGAATGGGGCATATATATTACGGGGAGCGCCTGAGTGATGTCCCGGAAATTAAAGCGCCTCGCAAAAGAATTAATCAGCTGGTTTGGTGCGATCGCAGAATTCCCAGTTCCAATCCGCGCAACTCCGCCAGTCCCTTTAACCTGCCAATAGCTGAATAACCGGGATTAGTTACTTTGAGCAGATCATCCAGCATCTGATGACCGTGATCGGGCCTGAAAGGGATGGGTTTCTTTTTTTGTTGCTGGATCAGCGCTAATTCTTTCATCACTGCATACATATCTACATCACCATCCAGGTGGTCCGCTTCGAAAAAGTTGCCTTGTTCATCTTTCTTTATGTTTCGAAGATGAACAAAATGAATGCGATCACCGATCTCTTTCACCATAGCAGGTAAATTATTATCGGCTGAAACACCCAATGAACCTGTGCAAAAACATACACCGTTTGCCGGATTATTTACTTTCTTTAAAAGATAATTGAAATCATTTGCTGAAGTAACGATCCGGGGCAATCCTAATATCGGGAAGGGAGGATCATCGGGATGGATAGCCAGTTTTACACCGCACTCTTCCGCCACCGGACTTATTTCCTGCAAAAAATAACAAAGGTTTTCCCGCAAGGCATTGCTATCGACGTCCCTGTAAACTTCAAGTTTTTTCAACATACCGGCTGTAGTGGATCTCTGTTCACCAGGGATTCCATACATCACTACCCCCGCCAGGTCTTCCAATCGTTTTTGTGAATATGATTTAAACCGACTCTTTGCTTCTTTTTGAATAGCGTTATTATAATATGATGCTGCATTTTTTCTTTTTAAAATATAAATGTCAAAAACAGCAAGATCGACCCAGTTAAAATAAAGAGCCAGCGATCCATCCGGCATTTTATAATCCAGTGCCGTTCTTGTCCAATCATTCACCGGCATGAAATTATAAGTGATGACCGGTATGCCGCAACTTGCAACATTCCGAATCGAAGTTTTATATTTATCAATATATTTTTTGTACTGACCGGTTCGGGTTTTAATATCTTCATGTACAGTAATGCTTTCCACTACTGACCAGACGAGACCTTTTTGTTCGATTTCTCCCTTGCGTTTTAAAATTTCATCAACGGTCCACACTTCGCCATGCGGGATTTGGTGAAGCGCTGTAACTACGCCCTTTGCGCCAGTTTGTTTTACATCCTCTAACGTGACCGGATCGCCGGGTCCGAACCACCGCCATGTTTGCTCCATCTGGTACATACCGATTCAATTGTTTTACACACCGCTGAAAATAGAAAAACCACCATCAACATTTACTACTGTTCCCGTCACAAATTTTGACTCATCGCTCAATAACCAAATTAAAGCCCCAGTTAATTCATCTGGCTGTCCAAACCTGCTAAAAGCGGTATTTCTTATGACCAGTTCTCCTCGTTCTGTCATTGTGCCATCGCTATTAGTCAGCAGGCTCCTGTTTTGTTCGGTAAGAAAAAATCCAGGTGCGATGGCATTTATGCGAATGGCGTCGCCATAGCGTTTTCCTAACTCTACCGCAAACCATTTAGTATAACAGTCAATTGCACTTTTTGCCAGACTATAACCCAATACCTTTGTGATTACCTGTTGTGATGCCATCGAGGAGATATTGACAATGCTTCCTTTCCCTCGGATCGCGATAGCTTCTCCAAATACTTGGGTTGGCAGGATCGTCCCAAACAAATTCAGATCCATCACTTCTTTCAATGCACTCATGTTTAACTGAAAGATATTCTTATCCGGCGCTATAACTGCACCTGGCAAGTTGCCGCCCGCAGCATTCACAAGACCGTCTATTTTCTGAAAATTGTCGAGCAATTTTTGTCGTGCCGCCAGAAGTTGATCTTCCATGGTCACATCTGCGATCAAAGCGATCGCCTTACCATTTTTTTGTTTAATCTCTTCTACTCGTTCCTTTGCTACTTTTTCATTTCTTCCTAATAAGCCTACGATAGCGCCTTCCGCAGCCAATGCGGTAATAAAGGCGTGACCGAGAACGCCTGTAGCGCCTGTTACTACGATCACCTTGTCTTTTAATGAAAATCTACCTGACATTTCAATCCATTTATTTTAAATAATGCTTTCTGAACTGTCAGGTTTATTAAAAACAATTCCTAATAACGCACAGGTGTATCTCTTGTGTCTGCATAAGCCTTGCTATAATTGAGTTTTTTAATGCTGCCAGCGATATAGCGAATACCCTGAAATATGTGCTTAATATAAACCGGGTCAGTATAATCTTTTTTGTCATGTCCCAATGCTGTAATCCAGGTATGTCCCCCATCAAACTCCTGAATCCAGGCAGCGGGATACAATTCGGAAAAAGGACTTGCGTATTCCAGCATTAGTTTTTTTTCAGTTGTATCCGAAGCATTTAATGTACTGAAATCATGAGCTAATATCGTTTTCGTTCCAGGATATAACTCTTTTGCAAAATAGCATTCATCTTCTTTCTCCCATATGACTGGCAACCCCTGCATGGAAGGATGCAACGGATCGATCACCTTTACATTATATTTTTGAAATTTTGCATGCCACGAAAACGTCCCACCGAGCATCATCTTAAACCATTTCCAGTTTCGTTCTGTTCCCGTAACAGAATGAATTCCTACAAATCCTCCTCCGGCTTCTATATATCGTCTGAAGGCGAGCCGTTGCTCATCCGTATCAAACACATCGTTATTGGTGTTCGCGAATATGAGCAGTGAATAGCGCTTAAGGTTGTCCTCGTTCATTTTGGAAGCATCAGCGGAAGTGTCTACTTT
>JBDTVL010000135.1:0-6704 GCA_040007215.1 Flavitalea sp. | reverse complement strand
TTTTTTAGTGCGCCACGAAGAAAAGGTATTATCGGGCGCGATTTCGTTTTTGCTGCCGCCGCAATGCTGGTATGTTTTCGGCGCGAGTTCCAACGAAGGCCGCAACCTGATGCCCAATCACTCGATGCAGTGGGCGATGATGCAATGGGCCAAAGACAATAATTATACGCCTGCTTTTTTAAGCGAATGCCTTTTTAATTAAACAAAAAATATAACTATTTACACTATGCGATGTTCCTTGTATTTCTGTCTAACGCTCATTCTGATCATATGCTTTGGAGGGCTTGAAAGCCAGGGCCAACGATTGATACCCGCTGCGCAAAAAGAAACTTATGGCAAAGGCAGGTTCAATCTTGCTACTGCAGGCGCTCTCTTATCTGCCTCCGCTCCCGCCGAAGAGCGCCAGTCGATGAACGATTTTATTTCCTGGGTCAAAGAACGCCAGGGCATAACTTTATTTACCACGTATACCCCTGAGCCAGGCGTGCCCTTGCTGGTCATTAACTGTGATCATTCGGGAACTGCCTTGCCCGCGCCGGGCGAAAAAGCAGGAAAAGATTCACGCGAAAAATATTCCATACAGGTAATGCCGGAAAAGATAACGGTTACTGCAAAGAGTGATGCAGGCGTTTTTTATGCGCTGCAAACCCTTCGTCAACTGATCGTTACCGAAGGCAAAACCGCTTATATTCCTGAAGCCGATATTGAAGACTACCCGGCTTTTGCTTACAGGGGCATCATGATGGATTTTGCGCATGGCGGTCTGCCAACGGAAGAAGAGATCAAACGCCAGATCGATTTTTTAAGTCAATGGAAGATCAACCAATATTATTTTTATAATGAGGTAAGCATTGAGATGAAAGGTTATCCGCTGATGAATTATCATGCGCAATATTCGCAGGAGCAGATCAGGCGGATCGTGGCCTATGGTAAAGAAAAATATATAGATGTGATCCCCTTTGTTAATTTTTATGGGCACCTCCATGAACTACTCCGTTTGCAGAAATACAAAACTATGGGTATCGGGCAGTACGGGCATGACCTTGATCCCCGCAACCCTGGCGTTCAGGCTATGTTAAAAGACTGGATTAAACAATATGCTGAAATATTTCCCAGTCCATTTATTCATATTGGATTTGACGAAACCTGGGAAACGGTAAGGCTTTCGCAGCGCGATGCCACTATTCATCCTGAACAATGGTATATCGATCACCTGAGTTTTGTAACCAAAGCCGTTCAGCAATATGGTAAAACACCTATGGTGTGGACCGACATTTCCAAAACCTATCCCGGTATCATTGCCAAATTCCCCAAAGTAGTGATTCCTGTGGTTTGGGATTATTCCGATAATGAAAAATCAATTAAAGAATGGATAACCCCTATACAAAAAGAACAGATGCCCTTCTTTATACAACCTGCCGTAGATGGCTGGGCCCATCTTTATCCTACGGAAACAACCTGGGGAAATATTGATCTGTGCCTGAAAGCTGCTAATGAACACAAGGCCATGGGGTATATCACTTCTGTCTGGACCGATGCCGTTCAACCCATGCTGCGCAATTCCTGGATGTTCATGGCTTACGGAGCGGTGGTATCCTGGCAGAACAAGCCCATAGAAAGAAATGAATTTATCGATCATTACTCCCGGATTGTTTACCCGGAAGCAGGGGAGCAAATGGCTGCAGGTTTTAAAAAACTTTCAGCTTCGCAGGTTGCTCTTCGGAAACCGTTAGGACAAACCCAGACGCGGATGTGGATCAATCCATTCCTTATCGATAACCTGAAAAAGATCAATGAAAATATAACCAACTTCGAGAATGGAAAGGAAGCCGCCGAATCAGCCCAGGAATTTTTTATGGACGCTTTGCAACATCATCCAAAAGATTCAGGATTCATCCAATCTATGTTGCTGAACAGCCGCCTGCTTTCCTTTACGGCTATGCGCTTTTTGTGGGCAAAGAAAATCATCGACCGCTGGAATTATACTATGCAGCAGACCGGCAAAAAGGAAGGCCCCTGGCATAATGATATTGGAGAAAATGCGCATGGTCTTATCATGGACATGATGGACTATAATGGCGAATTAAAGGAAGAATACCGGCAGGCCTGGCTTTCAGAAAACTTACCTTACAGGCTTGGCACGATGACCGGAAGATTTGACGCGGAATACCTTTTCTGGAGAAATTTATCGCTTCGGATGCTTGATTACCGCGACAATAAAGAACCTGGTAACCAACCTGTAAAATTTGGAAAAGCATTTAATATAGAATAGAACAACTAACAAGTCTTTGCATGAAAGCCTACAAAATAAAATGACAATGACAATGACAACTGATTTCCGAGGGGCAATCGTAAGCGCATTTCTCCTACTTACATTACTGGTTTATTCCTGCAGGCAGCCGCAGCCTTCCCGTTATAAGGAAGCTCTTTCGCCCGCAGAAGAAATGAAACATTTTGAACTGGATCCCCGATTCGATATTGAACTTTTCGCTTCCGAACCCAATGTGGAAGCACCGGTAGATATGGAGTGGGATGCAGAGGGAAATATCTATCTCATAGAAATGTTCGATTATCCTTATAAACCTGAAGAAGGAAAAGCGCAGGGAAGAATACGCGTGCTGCAGGACAGGAACCATGATGGCCTGATAGATACCGCTATCGTGTTCGCTGATGGTCTTCCAAGCGCAACAAGTATGCTGCCATGGAGAGGTGGTCTGATCGTTGCGGCTGCGCCTGATATACTTTATCTTAAAGACACCACCGGCGATTTGAAAGCCGATACCAGGCAGGTATTATTTACCGGATTTTTTAACAACAATTCAGAAGCGCAGATCACCAGTCTCCGTTTTGGTATTGATAACTGGATCTATGCTAATAACCACGGACAGGGGGGAGATGTATATTCTGTAACTGACACTTCGGCGCCGCATGTATCTATGGGAGGCAGCGATTTTCGTTTCAACCTGGATAAGGGTTTATTTGAAAAGGCAGCGGGGTCTGGACAATTTGGTATGGCCATGGACGATTGGGGACATCGCTTCTACACGCAGAATGAATTACATATTCAACAGGCGCCAATCGGCTGGGAATACCTGCACCGCCATAATTTTTTACCTAACGATAATGCCGATGTAAATATTTCTGATCATGATCCGATCATGTTCCAGAAAACGCCTCCTCCCTACTGGCGCGCTGAGCGCACCGACCGCAGGCAAAAAGAATATAATGAGCTGAAATTAGACAGGCATGAATATGCCGAAGACCATTTCACCGGATCTTCCGGCGCTACCTTCTATGGAGGCGATGCTTTTCCCGCTGAATTTTATGGCTCTGTATTCACCGGCGACGTGGCCGGCAACCTGGTTCACCGCGATGTGCTTGTTCCCGGAAAACAGAATCCTGCTTTTATTGCGCAACGCGGCGATGCAGAGAGAGATAAGGAATTTCTCGCTTCCACCGATCCCTGGACAAGGCCGGCCAATTTTTCGGTTGGGCCTGATGGTTACCTGTATATGGTGGATATGTACAGACAGCATATAGAAACTCCGGTATCCATACCGGAAGACCTTAAAGCGGATATGCAATTCACCAATAGCGGTTATGGCAGAATATACCGCATCACTCCAAAAGGCAGCGCTAAAAGAAAAACAGAAGCGCCTGGTTTTCGAAGCAAGACATCAGTGGAATTAGTAGCGTTACTGGCGCATCCTAATCAATGGTTCAGGCTGCAGGCGCATATGGCGCTGCTGGAAAAGCAGGATCATTCTGTTCTGCCCCTGCTGAAAACCATGTTTGAAACCCATACCGATCCAAGGGCGCGTTTGCAGGCGCTGTATGTAATAGAAGGGATGAATGCGCTTGATGCGCAGACGACGGCAAAAGCGTTGAAAGATACCGAACCGGGAATACGCGAACAAGCCGTTATTCTTTCGGAAAGATATCCTCAACTGCTGGGACAGTTATCAGCATTGGTCAATGACTCTTCTGCACAGGTAGCCTTGCAGGCAACGCTTAGCGCAGGCCAATTCAGCCAGCCATCAGTAGCGGCTATCTTAGCTAAATCGCTGCAGTTGCATATCGATCAGTCATTGTTCCGAACAGCAGTACTCAGCGCCGACGCAGGTTCATCGCCTGAGTTTTTAAACCTGGCGCTAAGACAGGGAATATTTGCAAAGGATACGTCAGCAGGTTGCCGGCGTTTCCTGAAAGATATCAGCTATATCATTGGCGCCCGCAACAAAAAAGCAGACCTGATCAGCTTTGCAGCTTTAATGCAGAACCCGGATATCAAAAAAGACAGCTCTCTTCAGTTAGCCTGCATCGAAGGGTTATCAAAAGGCACAAAAACTATAGAAGATAAAAATAAAGAAGCCCGGGCCATCATTACCGAACTGGAAAAAAATCTTCCATTGCAGAATGAAGAGATCAGTGAAGCGATAAAAAAACTAAAGCAGGCAGCGGGAGATACTTTATAAGGTTCCATCTAATTCTTAAAACGCATGAATACTGAAAATACGCGCAGACTATTTTTTAAAAATATTTTCTCTCAGGGAATTGGCGTAGCTGCTGCGATGATTGGCATCAGCAGTTGCCAGCCGGAAACAAAAACGCCGGTAACGCCAGCTAAAGGAGTTACTGATGCAGAGGCCTGCAATGATTATAAAAAACTGGACAACGCAGATGTTAAAGCCAGGGAGCAGTTGGGTTACGTGCAAATAGCGCCCTCTGCCAATAAGAATTGCGGTAATTGTAAACTCTGGTTACCCGGCAATCCATGCGGCAAATGCCAGTTGTTCAAGGGCCCGGTTCCGCCAACGGCCTATTGCACCTATTGGGCTAAGCAGTCATAAATTATCCAGCTCTAAATTAAAACAACATGAAAAAGCAGTTAACATTTATCCGTCATTATAAAAGCATCTTTTCGCTGACGATCCTGGCGGCCTGTTTTATTATATTCAGCGCCTTAAGTAAGGAAAATGCTGTAGCGATCAGGGTGGGCATTTTTGAAATAGATGTTACTCCGCCTATCGGCAGCCCTGTAGCCTATGCCAAAGCCCGTTCAATTATGGATTCGCTTTCCGCAAGAGGGATTGTCATCTTTATCAATAATGAAAAACCTGTAGTGTTATGCGCTGTTGACTGGATAGGCATTGCCAATGAAAGCCAGGATGAATGGAAACGCCAGTTGGCCAAAGCGGCAAATACTACGGCAGACAGGGTATCGGTGCATGCGTTACATCAGCATGATGGCGTAGATTGCAATTTTACGATGGCAAAGATCCTGGATGAATACGGTATAAAAGAATCTCCTTTCGATACTGCATTTCTGTATAAAGCTATACATCATGTAGCCGAAGGGGTTGCTTACGCTGCTGCACATACGCAGCCGGTGACGGCGATAGGATTTGGAGAAGCAAAAGTAGAAAAAGTGGCTTCCAACAGGAGAATACTCGGACCAGATGGCAAAGTAGCTATCATTAGGTGGAGCAGTTCTAAAGATTCAGCGGCTATTGCAGCGCCTGAAGGCCTGATCGATCCCTGGCTGAAATGCGTGAGCTTATGGAATAAAGAAAAGCCAATAGCCGTGATGACCTATTATGCCACGCATCCGCAAAGTTATTATGGCGATGGCGATGTAACCTGCGAGTTTGTAGGCATTGCCCGTAACGACAGGCAGAAAGCGCTCGGAGGATTACCACATATTCATTTCAATGGCGCCAGTGGAAATATCGCCGCCGGAAAATATAATGATGGTTCTCCGGCGATGAGACCCATACTGGCAGCGCGAGTAGAAACCGCTATGCGCCTGGCCTGGGAGCAAACTAAAAAGATGCCGGTCAGTTCCAAAGATATAAGCTGGACCAGTACACCTGTTGAACTTCCGCTTTCAAAAAAGCTTGTCGAAAAAAATTTAAGGGCTATCTTATCCAATGAAAAAGCGTCGAAGCCTGATAAAATGGCGGCGGCAGAAAAACTGGCCTGGTATCAGCGTTCCAAGCAGGGAGCAAAGATCACCGTTTCAGCGCTAAAACTGGGTAAAGTGCATTTGTTGAATGTACCCGGCGAACTATTCGTGGAATACCAGCTTGCCGCGCAAAAAATGAAACCCGGCGAAGAAGTTTGTACAGCAGCTTATGAAGAATACGGTCCCGGTTATATTGGCTCCTCCATAGCATACACTCAGGGAGGATATGAAACCGGCGACCTGGTTTCAGGAACAGATCCTTCGGTAGAAAATATATTGCTGAAAGCCATTAAGAAAGTTTTGAAATAACCGCTTACAATAAAAGATCCGGCAATCATGAACAGGAGAACATTCGTAAAACACGCTATGGTATTAGGTCCGGCAACGCAGCTTTCTTATGGAGCGGCAATGGCAATGAAAGATAAATTAAAATCAATCCGTGTTATTCATACCGGCTCTAACTTTGAACGTGAGAAACTTATTCGTCCTTTTGGCTTTAAAGGCGGATACCTGACGGAACTCTGGCAGACTGCCGCCCAGCTTAAGACGACCGAAAATACATCCACGGGCATCGCTACGCAAAGCGTTTTATATGGCGATGCCGATCTGTTCAAATACTACTCTGAAGCGGGTGGTAACGCGCTTATGTATGCGCTAACGGAAAAAGCGCTTCACCTCGTAAAGCAAACTTCTTTTACTACGCCTCCTGAACTGCTGGACGCCATAGAACCCGAGCTTA
>JBDTVL010000134.1:0-6741 GCA_040007215.1 Flavitalea sp. | reverse complement strand
ACTTCCTATTCTCAACGCGGGTATTTCATGCCAGTTCGGTTCGGGAGAAGTGGTGGCGATGAATGAAATGCAGCCCGTTATACAGGATGCCCTTGATCTTGTGGAATTCGCCAATGGAGATTCTACAACCATATGGGGGCGAAAAAGAATTTCATTTGGACATGCACAGCCATTCCATCTCAAAATGATAGGTATCGGAAATGAAAATTTTGGTCCCCAATATATCGAGCGGTATAAACTATTTGAAAAAGCGTTAAAAGCCGCATATCCCCAGATCAGCCTGGTCTTCTGCTGCATTTATTCTTCACGTGAAGACAATATGAAATATGTTGATTCACTCATGAAGGAAACGCGGATAGATATTATTGATGAACATTATTATAAGTCTCCGGCATGGTTCCTGAAAAACAGCGGGCTTTACGATACCTATGACAGGAAACTTCCAAAAGTCTTTATCGGCGAATATTCAGCGCTTACTTCCACAATGGGCAGTGAAGAAAATAAAAATGATATAGAGACCGCCGTCGCGGAAGCCGCGTTCATGACCGGATTGGAGCGCAATGCCGATGTTGTGACGATGGCGTCATACGCTCCGTTGTTTTCGCATATGACGGACTGGCAATGGAAACCAAATCTCATCTGGTTTGACAATGGAAAGTCATTCGCCACACCGAACTATTATGTACAGCAGTTATTTTCATTGAACAAAGGAACAAAACTGATTTCTATCACCTTAAATGATCAGGCCATATGCGGACAGGACAGTATATGGGCCTCGGCCGTTATAGATGGCCAGACTAATGAGCTAATTGTAAAGCTGGTGAATCCTGCCGGCTCTTCCAGGAATAAAACTATTTATATTCAGGGTCTGAAAAAGTCAAATGGCCTGGCAGAACTGATAACCCTTAAAGGGGCAACTCCGGGAGATTCCAACAGCGTGGAATATCCTAAAGCAATCATTCCTTCTAATGGAAAAGCTATTGTTAAAAATAAAAAGCTGTTCTTAAAGATCGCTCCCTATTCAGTGAATGTCTTAAAAGTGCCGTTACAGAAGTAGTCAATCAGATAAGCAATTTTCAACTACTTTGCGCATATCAATTAATGTCAATTCGTATAAAGACTTAGATAGACAGCATACAAATGCTGCGTCACTAGCATGAGTAAACAATATTACCTAACAAAATAGGGCCTTAAAAGTATAGGATCATACTGTACTTCGCTGGGTCGTTACCACAAACTAAAAGGAAATAAACTACAATGAAATTGCTGATAATGAAAATCAAAGTCGCATCATTGCTGTTGTTTTATTTTCTCTCAGCAACAGTCCAGGCTTCAGCCCAAAGCGGCGATACTGCTGTTCCTTCAAAAGTTTTTTTCCGCCCACTTCCTTCCAATAGCCAGGTTATCATGCTGGATGGAACATGGAGGATCAACCCAAAACCGGGCAATGATTTCCAGACAGCGGCAATAACTGAAAACCACTGGTCAGACTTCACCGTGCCTGGTCAGTGGACCCAGCAGGGATTTGACATACCCGACAGCGTGCAGGCAGCTGTAGCAAGAGATTTCACCGTTCCCGCTTCCTGGGCAGGCAAAACGATCAAGTTGAGGTTCGACGCCGTGCACGGAGGAACCCATTATTGGCTAAATGGAAAATACCTGGGTTACAATGAGGCTCTTTTCATACCTGTGGAGTTCGATGTCACTGATATAATACGCCCGGGAGCAAGTAACCATCTTGCGCTGGGCATTACGGTGAAAACAATTTCGGAAGACCTGTCCAATTCATCGGACTATGTGGCTCATAACCTGGGTGGCATTGACAGGTCTGTACGCCTATTCGCGTTGCCCGCAAACCATATGGCAGGACTGAATTACCAAACCAGGCTGGACAGCAATTACCAACATGCGACGCTGTGGCTGGACATGGGCATCGTCAACAAAGGAAAGAAAGGAACGGTGCGGGTTTCTTTATCAGATCCCGGAGGGAAAAAAATAAAACTCAGCGGGAATGAATTTATTATAGATTCCAGGGGTCCGCAGGCCACAACGGTACAAAAGCAATTCTTCATTTCCGACCCCATGAAATGGAGCGCGGAAAAACCTCATTTGTACAAGCTGGTGGCAGAACTGATCAACGATGGCAAAGTGGAAGACAGAATCGAGCAGGCCATTGGGTTTCGGCAGGTGGAGGTCCATGGCAGCGAACTGCTGGTCAATGGTAAATCTGTTAAGATCACCGGAATATGCCGTCATGAGATAGACGCGCTTACAGGGCGTGCCGCCACGGTAAAATATGCCAGGGAAGATGCGTTGCTTTTCAAGAAAGCGAACTTCAACATGGTCCGCACTTCGCATTACCCGCACACCAGAGAATTCCTGGAGGAATGTGACCGCATCGGTCTGTATGTAGAAAGCGAAGGTCCTTTCTGCTGGGCACGTAAACAAGGAGATGATCCTTCGATTACCCAGCATTTTCTGAACCCGACAGCTGCCATGATCAATTATAACCGCAATCACCCCTCGATCATTCTGTGGTCGATCGCGAATGAATCTGGAAAATGGGCTGATAGCGCCAGCCGGCTCCAGGTGAATTTCGTTAAAACGCTGGAACTGTACAAACGCATGGATAACACCCGCCCGGTGATCTTCAACAGCGAATGGAATAAAGACGGAGGGCTTTGCGATATCGCCTGCCTGCATTATCCGCCCTACCCGCTGGACGGGCTTAAATATATTAAAGGGGAAACTAGACCTATCCTGCTGGACGAATATATGCCTACCCAAACCTGGCACTTGGAAGAGCTGAGGTTAAATCCAGGGCTTGACCTGATGTGGTCAATGGGCGCCAATAGCGATACCTCCTGGTGGAATCAGCTTTATTATTCCCCGAATTTTTTAGGTGGAACGATATGGGCGGGTATTGATGAGGAATTTTATTTCAAGGATGGCAGGAATTCGGGATTCGGACCTTACAAGGGCGACGGACCCTGGGGTTTTGTGGACGTATGGCGCCGACCTAAAAGCACTTTGTGGGATGCCCAGCTTATGTTCTCTCCCATACGGGTTCCCATTCGCACGGTGGCCTATACACCTGGCGTAAAAACTGTAACTATTCCGGTAGAGAACCGTTATAACTTCACCAACTTAAAGGAGATCTTTATTAGCTGGGAAATAGCGGGCAGGAAAGGGATTTCCAGGATCAGTGCAGAACCAAAAACCACCGGTAAGATCATAGTACCTGTTCCGGAAGGTACGCAAGCCGGCGCGCTGCTGGCCCTGCGGTTCCTGAACAAACAAAAAGAACTTATTTCTGCACACGGGATTAGATTGGGAAAGCGCAAGCCGGCCATCATTGCGCAAGCTAATGGCGGTCGCCCGGAATGGAAAGACGATGGCAGGCTGATCACCATTAAGGGAAAGGACTTTGCTTTTGTAATTGACCGTACCTCAGGAAAGATAACCCCGGCAGGAAAAAGAAAATTTCCCCTGCTGGAATTCCCTTCGTTCTTCTGTGCCAGGAGGGAAGTCAGAAACCTTTTCATTCCTGACGGTCTTCGTTATGCGGAGTTTCCCGAAAAAGACAAAACCAGGATAGATTCGGCGCTTGTTGAAGAATATCCGCAGGCGCTTTCCATTGTTTTCAAAAGACATGATGAGCTGTTCCAGGGAGAAGTCGGATTGCTGATAGACAAGAACGGGCAGTGCACCCTCTCTTATGATTATATCAATAAAGCAGCGGAATATATCCCTGGCGAAACGGGGCTGCAGTTCTTTATGGACAGTTCGTGCAAGGAAATAAGCTGGGACCGGCAGACCGAATGGGAAATCTATCCCGATGATCATATCGGCCGCGCTACAGGAAAGGCCGCAGCTTATGCAAAAGAGAACAGCGCAAATGCATACCCACCATATCTTTCAAAACCTTCCTGGGGCTGGAGGCATGATGCCAATGAATTCGGAACCATAGATTTCCGCACCAGTAAATACAGGATATATGAAGCAAAGTTATTATCCCCTGGCGGCGCAGGAATCGAAGTTGTTTCAGATGGAACCACTGATGTGCGGGCAAGGCTCACTAATGGCGGCGTGCTGTTCCATGCAACCAGAAGTATTACCTATCCCAAGCTATATTTTGACAGGATACATCCCCCCAGACTGGCGGTCGATGAACAACCACTGAAAAAAGGAGAAAGATTAACTGGAAGCTTTTCTGTTTCTTTTATATCTGAATAGTCAGAATAAAATATATATGAACAAATAATTTCTCTTTGTGCTCTTTTGTATACCTGGGCTAAGCCCATAATATAATTCACGTTTCTATAAGCTAATATTTTCTGATAATGCATAAGCATATATAGGTACCTACTGCTATAATGGATCCGGTGTAGATGACATTACGGCCAGGCATCTTGTGCTGCTGCAGAACCTGACAATCATTGCTATCATAAACCAGAGCTGAGCTTTACCTGTTATAGATAAGGGAATAGTCGTTATACCCTAATATATCAAATATGAATAATCTTCCTTACCCTGGCTGCCGTATCCGGGGAGACAGGCTGGCGGCTAATAATAGTGGTCGGTGAAAGGGTTTTTATGAGTCGGACAGGCGCTTTTATTTTCAGCAGGAAAGCTTCGCCCGTTTGTTTTACTACAAGTATTATATCAGGAGTTATGGCCCTTACCTGAAAATCATTTCCAAACTTATCCAGGTTTATGACAGGCGAAAAGCTAGCGCCCGGTTCAATATTCAATGATTCCATTAATACAGGGGTTGGCGCAGGAATAGACGCATACGAGATTAGTGGTTCAGTCTGCTGGTTTTCCTCTAAGATGGCAGTTAGCCCTTCCTGTTTATCCCGTGGCTCAGGCTTATCTGCCGTTTTTGGATGAAAGATAAAATCCGGATTTTTGCTTTTATCAGCCCTGTTTTTATCTTTCAGATTCTTTTTAACAATTCCGGAAGAAAAATTGGAGCTTATTTCCGGATTGGCGTTTATCCTTTCAGGATGTAGCGCTAATATTCGGATCTCCGCAGGTCTCCTGGAGCCGCCAGATGCCTGTTTAGCTGACGTTGTAATTTCTTCTTTATCTTTTCTATCAATGACAAGAGAAGGTAAAGCAGGTTCCATTAATGCCAGACTCTGAGATCTGCTTTTTGTCATAACCAGACCCGCCTCATCAACTTTATTCTGCCCATGCCATCCTGCGGATATGGCCAGTAATATCGCAAGAAAACATCCGGCTAATTTCCCTTTAATTGGGGCAGTTTCCGCCTTTCCATAAGCCATTCTTTTGACCCTGTTTAGCAATGCCCGTTGGTCACGGCCTGTTGCCGCTATAGTCAGGCGGTGTTGCTGTAACCTTTTTGTTTCGAGCATCAATAAAGCCTGCGCATATTCATGCATGTTATATTGTAATTGTAGCACTTTGTCGTCGCAACTGTTTTCTCTTTCCTTTTTGACTATACCAGCCAGCGTTCTTACGAAAGGATTAAAGAATAAAAAAATATCTGCGAAAGCCATTAACAGGTTCACTAGGTAATCGCTTCTTTTAATATGATGCAGTTCATGAATAATGATCGCTTCGGCCTGACTGGGCGTGAGGTGGCTGAATAAGGCTACGGGCAACAGCACCAGCGGTTTCCAGAAGCCGATGGTCAAAGGTGTATCTACAAGGTGCGAAAGCCAGATTTTCACTTTTCTTTTTATACCCATTTGTTTAGCGGCCGATTCAAGAAAAAGAGCCAGATAATCATCGGGCAGTTGAAGATGCGAATGACTTAGTTTTCCATTAAGCCTGAACTCTCGCGCTAACCGGGTTAAAAGAAAGGCCAGCCCTGCCAGGTAAATCAAAGATAAAAATGGAGTGGCGGCATGCAGTAGGAAAGTCATTGATTCCATCCCGCCAAGGCTATTCATAAAAAATGTTCCATTACCTGATAAACCATTACCGTAACTGATGTTGTAGATATTAACTATAAGGTCGGCAATGAACCAGGCGCAGCCCCCGCAAATTGCCAGTAATGCCAGCGTATGCCTTATCGCGGCGCTGAATTTCCTGCTATTTGCAGTAATGCAAATATATAACAGCCAAAGAATTCCCATCTGCCAAAGGCTATTCACTAACGACCATCCCAGGGCTTTGAGGAAGGGAGATTGGTAAATAAGGCTCATGACTAGCTGATTTAAAACTTATTGATTTTTCAGATCGGTTAGTATTTTTTGGATTTCTTCCAGCTCATCCGGAGATGCTTTATGATTTCCCAGCGCCTGGATAACCAGTTCTGTAGTGGAACCGCTGAACAGGGTATTGATCATTTTTCCTAAAAGATGTTTTTGGGTTTTTTCACGGCTTACTGCCGGCTGATAGAAATGCGTTTTGGAAGTATCGTCGCGTTTTACCAATCCTTTTTCGTTCATGATCTGCATCAGTTTGAGCGTGGTGGTGTAGCCCGCATCTTTTGTTTTCAACAGCTCTTCATGCACCTCTCTTACGCTGGCCACTCGCTTAGCCCATAATATCTGAAGTATCTCCAGCTCGCTCTCCGTGGGCTTTATATATTTACTGGCGGACATAAAAATTCATTTGATCTGAAATTACGATTTATTTCGTAATTGAATTACCGGCAGCGTTAAAAAAAAATTAAATCTGAAATGCCCTCGCAAGAATAGCCGCAAATAAAAGTCCCGGCTGCCTGAGGCAACCGGGACTTTATAAAAATCATCAACCTGTTTTAGG
>JBDTVL010000133.1:0-6760 GCA_040007215.1 Flavitalea sp. | reverse complement strand
CGAAGGTATCCTTAACGATGCCGTTTGGGGAACACGCGCCAGGTGGATGGATCTTTATGGAAATATAGGCGATGAAAAAGTTTCTGTAGTGATCTGCGATCATCCGGGAAATGTGAGTTACCCCACCTACTGGCATGCCCGCGGTTATGGATTATTCTGTCTTAATCCATTTGGCGTAAAGGATTTTACAAAAGGTAAACAGGAACTCAACTACACTATTGCCGCAGGGAAATCCATCACCCTGAAATACAGGCTGATCGTGCATTCGGGAACTCCTTTAACCGATAAAGAGATTAATGCGCTTGCAGATGATTTTGCCAAAAAATATTAAGCGATGATCCATAGAAGAAGTTTCATAAAGGGAATGGCCTTCAGTACGCTTGCCGTGGGTAATGGCGATTTCCTGCTTCTAAAAAAGCAGAAGATAAAGGTTGGCCTGGTCACTTATCAGTGGGCAAAAGATTGGGATCTGCCTGCTATCATTCAAAATTGCAAGAAAAGCGGTATCAAAGGCGTGGAGCTTCGCACAGAACATAAACATGGCGTAGAACCTTCTTTAAGCGCCGGCCAGCGAAAAGAAGTTAAACAGCAATTTACCGATAGCGGCATCACCTTGCTCGGTTATGGTTCCAACACACAATTTGACGATCCTGATCCGGCCGTAGTAAGAAAAAATATTGACCAGGCGAAAGTGCTGTTGCAGCTTAGTCATGATATAGGCGGCAGCGGCGTAAAAGTCAAACCGAATAGTTTTCATGAAGGTGTTCCTCACGGGCAGACGCTGGAGCAGATAGGAAGATCATTAAATGAATTGGGCAGCTTTGCCGATGGCCTCGGGCAGCAGGTAAGACTGGAAGTGCATGGTCGTGAAACCCAGGAATTACCAAATATAAAATCGATCCTGGATGTAGCCGTTCATCCGCGAGTGGCCATTTGCTGGAATTGCAATCCAGAAGATGTAAATGGGAAAGGACTGGATTATAATTTTAACCTTGTTAAAGATCGTTTAGGCGATACCGTTCATATACATGAGATGAATAATCTCGGTTACCCCTGCGCAGACTTTATTCAACTGCTGAAAAAGAATGACTATTCGGGCTGGCTTTTATTAGAATGCTCCAGCGAACCTCAGGATAAGGTTGCCGCTATGACGGAACAGCGTAATCTTTGGGAAAAGCTGATTGCAGGCTGAAGAAAATAAATTGCGGTTAGCATAAGTATGGAAAAAACTATTCTGCGGGGTATAACCTGGGCGCATAGCAGGGGTATCACTCCATTGCTGGCCTCCTCGCAACGTTTTAATGAACTTCATCCGAATATCGATATACGCTGGGAAAAACGTACGCTGCAGGACTTTGCCGATTTCCCGTTGGAAGCGCTTGCTGAAAAATTTGATCTGCTGATCATAGACCATCCATGGGTGGGAACCGCGGCTAAAAAGGAATGTATATTGCCTTTGGATAATTATTTGCCTTCAGCGTTTTTAAAGGAGCAGCGCGAACAATCGGTAGGATCTTCCTATACCAGCTATGAGTATGCTGATCATTTATGGGCGCTGGCAATCGATGCAGCCGCTCCTGCAGCCAGTTTCAGGGCCGACCTCTTTCATCGCGCCAATCGTACTCCACCTGCAAACTGGGAGGAGTTGATCAATCTTGCTAAAGAAGGAAAAGTAGCAATACCCGGCATTCCTGTTGATACGATCCTGCATTTCCTGATGTTTTGCCTGGCAACAGGCGAAGAGCCTTTTCAAAACAAGCGGCAGGCGATCAGTTTGGAAAAGGGAAAACTTGCATTGCAGTGTATGCACGAACTGTGGTCATTGTGTGACAAAGAAATTTTCGGGCTGAATCCTATAGCCCTGGCAGAAAAAATGAGCTCGTCAGATAAATACTGGTACTGCCCATTTGCTTTCTGTTATTCCAATTACAGCAGGGAAGGATTCGCGGAAAAACAACTCACCTATACCGACCTGCTGAGGTTTACCCCTGAAACAAAACTGAGAAGCGTACTGGGTGGAACAGGGCTCGCTATATCTGCTGTTGCCACCAATAGAGACGCCTGCCTGGAATTTGCGCAATGGATAACATCGCCGGTTATTCAGCGAACGATTTATGGTGAACATGGCGGACAACCCGGCCATCGATCGGCATGGACCAGCCCCCGGTTGAATACCCTTACCGACAATTATTTCATCAATGCATTGCCAGCTGTAAGTAATGCGTATGTGCGACCCCGGTACCATGGATTTCTTTATTTCCAGGATCATGCAGGGGAAATGATCTGGCGGTATCTTTTGAATGGCGGCAATGAAACAGTGGTAATAGAACAATTGAATGCTTTGTATGTCGAAAGCCTAACTGTAGTATAATCCATCTGCATGCCAGCCTTTTATTTTAACAGGCTAAAAAAAAACAGTAACTTATAATGAAAACAGGCTTATTGCAAGCTAGGTCTGATCAGGAGCATCCGGTTACATAAGAATATGAAATTTGAAGCCGTTACTATTAAAGATATTGCCAAAGCCCTCGGTCTTTCCACTTCTACCGTGAGCAGGGCTATGCGCGATCATTATGCAATAAAGCCGGATACCAGGCAACTGGTGCTCGACTACGCCAAAAAAATCAAATACCAGCCCAACCCGATAGCAGTTAGCCTCAGGGAAAAACGAAGCCGCTCCATAGGCATCATCATCAGTGAAATTGCGAATAATTTTTTTTCACAGAATATCAATGGCATTGAATCTATCGCTAACAAGGAGGGATATACCGTTATTATTTCTCAATCGGGAGAAAGCTATGAGCGGGAAGTGCTCAATGCCCAGTTTCTTTCCTCCCGTTCAGTGGATGGGATACTGGTATGCGTAGCCACTGAAACAAAAGATTTCAGCCATATTACCAGCCTTTATCAACGCGGCCTTCCTATTGTTTGTTTCGATCGCGTGATCGATGAACTGGATACGCATAAAGTGGTGGTTGATAATATCAAGGGCGCTTATGACGGTGTGATCCATCTTGCCGGTAATGGGTACAAAAAAATCGCTTTCATCTGTAGTTCGGAAAGCATTCCGGTAACCAGGGACCGTTTACAGGGATATAAGAATGCCCTTGCAGACAGGAGCATTCCTTTCCAGGAGGATTATTTAATGCATTTTCCTCCTGGCGATCTCACTTATAAAGACCTGGAGCAGAAGATGAATAAAATGATGAAAATGAAGAACAGGCCCGAAGCTGTTTTCATTGCGTCAGATAAACTCACCACTAATTTCGTTCGTTATTGCAAGCTTAATGATATCCATGTTCCCGACCAGTTGGCCATGGCGGGTTTCAGCAATCTCGATGTATCTGATCTGTTTAACCCTTCTCTTACGGTAATCAAATCGCCTGCCTTTGAACTGGGAGAAGCTGCCGCGCAACTGCTCATTAAAATGATCGAAAGTAAACGACCTGTTACGAAATTCGAAACAAGAGTGCTGGATACCCAACTGGTCATCCGGGAGTCGTCTGCAAAAAGGAAAAAGAAATAAAAAATCAGCCCATATTTTTCTACTGAATTTTTATTTCATCAAATAATATTTCCCGCTTTAATTATATGCAAAATCCTGGCGCATTTTTCTTCCCGGCGCTCTTATCATGTCATGGCAACGTTGCCAATTAAATCATGGTAACGTTCCCATGATTTAATTGGCGTTTGCGCAATTGATGGGTCTCAGATATTGCTATATTGGCAGTAGGAATTTCATTGAAGGTTAATGCTTGTATCATATTCAGTTTAATTCTTCCCTATTAATTCTATAGCTGATAAGCACATAAAAATTTTAAAAAAGCATCTTCCAAACTTCACTATTAATGCCAAACTACTAGCTTATGAAACGATTATTACTGCGGCCCTTTATGTTTTGCGTTCTGCTGATACTGGCCAACAGCCTGTCGGCGCAAAATCGAATCGTAACCGGTTCCGTTATTTCCGGCCAGGATGGCCAACCGCTTTCAGGAGTGAGCATTGCTGTCACGGGAACCAAAACCGGTACAATAACAGATGACAGCGGCAATTTTTCTATATCCGTTAGTGGCGCCAATGCCAAACTACAGATAGTGCATGTGGGTTATTTGCCACAGACAATTTCTGTGGGATCAAACGCTTCTTTGCAGATCAGCCTTGCCATAGATGTTTCGCAACTGGGCGAAGTAGTTGTGGTGGGTTATGGAACGGCCAACAGGAAAACGCTTACTACAGCAGTAGGAAGCATCAAGGCTGAGCAACTCGCTTCGCTGCCTATTACCAATATTGCCGACGCTTTTACGGGCAGGCTTTCCGGCGTTTCCGCCATCAGTGGAAAAGGAGCTCCAGGTTCCGCCCCCATTCTCAGGATCAGGGGTTACGGATCTATCAATGCAGGCAGCGAACCGCTGTATGTAATAGATGGAATGATCTCCAATGCCGCCCAGTTTGGCGCGCTTGATCCTACCTCAGTGGAAACTGTTGATGTACTCAAAGACGCCGCCGCCGGAGCGATATACGGATCAAGAGCAGGTAATGGAGTGGTAGTGGTGACCACTAAAAAAGGAAAGACAGGAAAAACCAAGTTTGCTTATAATGTCAATGCGGGAGCTCAGCAATTGTCTAAAAAAGTAAAACTGCTTAACACGGATGAATTCCTGCAGTATGCCAAAGAAGGATATGAGAACGATAACCAACCCGTTCCTGCATGGTATAATCAGACCTTTCCCAATACAGACTGGCAAGACGCGATATTCAAAACAGCCCCCTTTCAGAATCACCAGCTCAGCGTATCAGGCGGAACCGATAAGGTCAAGTATTATCTCTCCGGCAATATTCTGGACAACCAGGGAATCGCTATCACCACTTATTACAAAAGATATGCTGTCAATGGCAGTCTCAGTATCGACGTAAATCCAAAACTAAAAGTTGGATTGACTTTCAACGCAGCCAACATCAAACAACGGGTAAATAACAATATGGCCAATGCCGGCCATGGTTCAGGAGCCTACGGAGTTTCCGGAGGAATTATGGAACAGATGATCTGGTTCCTGCCTATTATTCCTGTGTATCTTGATAACGGCGAATATGGCGCTTATACAAATGGACAACTTGAGGGCAATCAGGGTTGGGTAGGTTATGGCAACCCGGTCGCCAACCTTAAGGAAACAAAAGATATTGTTTCCAGTAACAATGCCATGGGCAGGGCTTTCCTGAATTATGAGATCATTGATGGACTGACATTCAATACCAGCGTTACAGGTTCCGTTTATTCTACTTACCGCAATTATTATGTATCGCCGTACCTGGAAGGAGCGGGAAGCCGGTTTGCTAATTTCTCCACACCCCGATACGACAATATAAAAGCAGGGCAGGAAAATGGTATGCAGACTTCCTGGATCGGCGATGGATTTCTCCAGTACAAACGCAGGATTGGCGATCATCAGTTCGATCTGCTGGCGGGAGCGAGCAGGGAGTTCAGGGGAACGAGATCAACATCTGTCACAGCGAGCGCCAACGACCGCGGATCGGCCAATGCGCTGAATCCTATTCCTGCTTATATCAACGATTTCAGGCCAAATGTATTCGGCGCCGCGATGCTGTTGGGTAATGGAGGGTTTTCCGAAAGTACTTTTGAATCTTTTTTCGCCAGGTTCAACTATTCTTACAAGGACAAATACATATTGATGGGTGCGGTGCGCCGCGATGGTTCATCCAAATTTGCACCCGATTCGCGCTGGGGAACTTTCCCTGCAGTATCTGCGGCCTGGCGTATATCTGAAGAATCCTTCATGAAAAAAGCATCATGGATCAACGACTTGAAATTAAGGGCCAGCTTCGGTATATCGGGTAACGACCAGTTCGGCGAGTACGCCTGGCAGGGAAAAGTAAATTACAGTAACCTGTATACCTACGGGCCTATTTCCGGCGGCGGAGCAGGAACGGTAAATACGCTTAACCCCGCAACGATAGAGAATCCGGCCTTAAAATGGGAAACCAATCAACAGGTCGATTTCGGCGTTGACCTTTCGGCATTCAATAATAGAGTAAACATAACAGCTGATTATTTTATAAGAGACACGAAAGATATGCTGCTGTTCCGCAGCCTGCCATTAGAGATGGGTATCGCCTCCAACATCTTTGCCAATCTTGGCAACATGACCAACAAAGGCATTGAACTGGCCATAAATACGGTGAATATCAAAACCAAAGACCTGACATGGACTACCACCCTCAATTTTACAAAGATCAACAATAAGGTAAAAAATGTATTTACCAAAACGGGAACTATCGGTTATAGCGCTGGGCCTTTCGGAAATGCTATTCGCATCACCGAAGGACAATCCATGTTCCAGATATATACCTATAAGGTGATTGGTATTTTCGAAAATCAGGCTCATGTAGACAGCTACCCCCGGGCTAATAATGCAGTGGTGGGCGATCCGATCATAGAAGATACGAATGGAGACGGCGTTATCAATACAGACGATTATCAGCATGTAGGAAATGTGCTGCCTGATTATACTTATGGATTATCAAGCTCGCTGCGGTTTAAAAGTTTTGATCTCAGTATAGTGATCGATGGCAGCCAGGGCGCTTCGCAGATGGTTCCCATTCTGCGCGAAGGATCGCTGCTGCTTCCGATAGAAAGTAACTTATTGAAAGATCAATATGATAATAGGTGGAAGCCAGGCCAAAGCAGCACTTCAAGCATATGGGGTATGCCTAAGGTCAGCGTTACCGGCGCACGTCATTTTAA
>JBDTVL010000132.1:0-6800 GCA_040007215.1 Flavitalea sp. | reverse complement strand
TTCTGCTTTTGAGATCAGCGAACATTTTGAGTACCATGGCGCCTACCTTAACAGGAGCTGCCATAATGAAACGGCGGAGATATCCCTGCATTGTCTTACCAAGCATATTACCTCGTTGTTGCCTGTGGTAGGCGAAATTATTTCCGATAGCGTATATCCTGAAAAGGAACTGGCTATCTATAAACAGAACGCAAAACAGAAGCTGTCGGTAAATTTACAAAAATGCGAATTTGTAGCTGCCAGACTTATTGATGCGCACCTTTTCGGAGAACAGCATCCATATGGAAAATATAGTAATATAGAAGACTATGAAGCCCTTCAGCGTGAAGATATCGTTACCTTTTATAACCAGCGGTACCGTTATGGATCATGCGTTATTTTTGTAGCGGGTAAACTTCCTGATGATCTTCTTGACAGGTTTGAAGAGGAGTTTGGCAAAATACCTTTACGGTCGCACAGGATTACAGGTGAGCCTATCCGTTATCACTATCAGCCATCTGCTGAAAAAAAACACCTGGTGATGAACGATGCCCAGGGCGTTCAGGCGGCTATTCGTATCGCGCGCGATTTTCCTAATCGCAAGCATCCCGACTTTCAAAAAGCGATGGTGCTTAATAATGTGTATGGCGGTTATTTCGGATCAAGGCTGATGGCAAACATCAGAGAGGATAAGGGCTATACTTATGGCATATACAGTTACCTGATGAATCATGTTAGCGAAAGCGGTTGGATGATCAGCACTGAAGCGGGCCGGGATGTGAGCGACGCTACCATTGCCGAAGTATATGCCGAAATGGAAGGACTCAGAGATGAAATTATAGACGAAGAAGAATTGCTGATCACCAAGAACTATATGATAGGAACAATTCTTGGCGATCTTGACGGCGCTTTCCAGGTGGCTGCCAGGTGGAAGAACCTGATATTGAATGATCTTGACGAAAATTATTTTTATGACGCTATCCGCGTTATAAAAACGGTATCTGCCGACGAATTGCAGGCCATTGCCAAAAAATATCTTTTACCGGAAGAGTTTTATGAGATGGTAGTAATTTAATTGAGGTAAATTCAGCTAATACCAACCGTTGTTATGTATTTCGAGCGCAAAGATCTGTCAGAAGAAGAACTTCTTCATTTTTACAGGAGCATTCTGCTGCCAAGAATGATAGAAGAAAAAATGCTGGTATTGTTAAGGCAGGGAAAGGTAAGCAAATGGTTTAGCGGTATCGGACAGGAAGCTATCGCAACGGGTGTAGGGCTGGCGCTGGATCACGACGAATGGATCATGCCGCTGCATCGAAACCTGGGCGTTTTCACCTCAAGAGAAATGCCTTTGCGGAAACTGGTCAAACAATGGCTCGGAAAAAAAGACGGGTACAGTAAGGGCAGAGAAAGAAGTTTTCACTTCGGCAGCGCCGATCATCATATATGCGGAATGATCTCTCATCTTGGTCCGCAGTTGGCGATTGCTGATGGCGTGGCGCTGGCGCATAAATTAAGAAAGGAGAATAAAGTGGCGCTGGCTTTTACCGGCGAAGGCGGAACCAGCGAAGGAGATTTTCATGAAGCATTAAATGTTGCCGCAGTCTGGGATCTTCCTGTAATTTTTGTTATAGAAAATAATGGCTATGCCCTAAGCACACCTTCGGTTGAGCAATACCGTTGCGAAACCCTTATCGAAAGAGCGCGGGGTTATGGTATGGATGGCGTTAAGATAGACGGCAACAATTTGCTTTCCGTATACAATACTATTAAAGGCGTGAGGCAGTACTGTATCGATCGGCAGCGGCCCTACCTGATAGAATGCGCCACCTTCAGGATGCGCGGCCATGAAGAAGCCAGCGGCACCAAATATATTCCTCCTTATCTTTTTGAGATCTGGGAGCAGAAAGATCCTGTGAAAAGATTTGAAGACTGGCTGCTGGAAACGGGTATTTTAACCGAAGCAGCCGCGGAAGCTATCAAAGAAGAGTTCAAACATTATATTGAAGAAGAGTTGCACGAAGGATTTGAAGGCGATGCGCCAGTCGCAAATACAGAAGAAGAATTGTATGATGTATATGCGCAAAAAAATTTATCTGAAGATATTTCCTGGCATAATGGGGAAACGGAAATACAACTATCCCACAGAGATGTTTTAACCCCGATTCGATTTATAGATGCCATAAAAGAAGGGCTTCATCAATCCATGCAAAAACATGAGAACCTGATATTGATGGGGCAGGATATTGCAGAATATGGCGGCGCATTTAAAATCACCGAAGGGTTCCTGGAAGAATTTGGTAAGGAAAGAGTGCGTAACACGCCCTTATGCGAAAGCGCTATCCTGGGGGCTGCCCTGGGATTAAGTATTGAAGGATTTAAATCGATGGTGGAAATGCAGTTTGCCGACTTCATCAGTTCGGGTTTTACGCAGATCGTCAATAACCTGGCAAAAATCCATTACCGCTGGGGAAAACCAGCGGACGTTGTGATCCGGATGCCCTGTGGCGGCGGGCTCGGCGGCGGTCCTTTTCACTCGCAAAGTAATGAAGCCTGGTTTGTTCATACCCCAGGTTTAAAAGTGGTCTACCCCTCTTCTTCAAAAGATGCTAAAGGTCTTTTGATCGCCGCGATCAATGATCCTAACCCGGTACTCTATTTTGAACATAAGGCTTTATACAGAAGCATCAGCGATGAGACGCCGGAAGAATATTACGAAGTAGAAATAGGTAAAGCGCGTCATGTGGAAGAAGGAGAAGATATTTCCATCATCACTTATGGAAGCGGCGTTCACTGGGCGCTGCATTATGCCGAGGCCCATCCCGATATCTCCATTGATATACTTGATCTGAGAACCCTGCTGCCGCTGGATTATGAAGCTATCAGAGATGCCGTTAAAAGAACCGGTAAAGTATTGCTGTTACATGAAGACACGATGACTGGCGGCATTGGCGGAGAAGTGGCTGCATGGATAGGCGAAAATTGTTTCGATCATCTCGATGCGCCTGTTATGCGTTGCGCATCTCTCGATACTCCGGTACCATTCAGCGCTGAACTGGAAAATAATTTCCTGGCCAGCGCCAGGCTGGATGATTATGTTCAAAGACTGATGGAGTATTAATTTATGGCTCCTTAATCTTCCTTACTTCCTTTTTCGCCAATGAACCACTGCTCTTTATTTTTAAAGAGCACATTGAAAGTAGTTAGCGAGCCATATATCCGGGTAATATATTGCTGAAGGTTCACCTTATCTTCATCCGAAAGTTGTTTATGACTGTTGATCTGTTGTTCAAGCACTCTTACCCTGTCGCGCAGCATCACTATTTTATGAAAGAAAATATCGATAGGAATTTCTTTAGGCTTCTGCGTTTTATCTTTTGGTTGCAGCAGCATCATTCCGCCGGTCCATTTATCTCCTAGCGGAACTACTTCGCTATGTCCATTCCAGAGTCGTAATATTTTAAGTAAGGAGCTTTCTATATCAGAAGAGGTTTCCAGTTCGGGCGTTACATTTTCGGGGATGATCTCTTCCAGATGCGTATCGTCCTTATTGATTTCTTTAATGCCATGATTCAAAAAAGAAATGAGGTACGTGGCATATCGAACGCCAACGATAACGCCCGGTCCGTGTAAGGTATGCTGCAGACGGGTGCCTATTCCCAGGGTAAGTTGATCCATAAATCAGGGTGTGTTATATTTTTTAATCGGTGAGCGCCTGGTAAACCAGCACAGGAAATTTTTCAGTGGTGTTACCGGAAGGATCGCCGCCCCAAAGTTGTTTGTAAAACAGGAAAACAAGTTTTTCTTTTGGATCTACATAATACGAAGTAGAGAAGGCGCCGCCCCAGGAAAAACTTCCATCGCGAATGGGCGATGCGGCGCTGCCTTTTTCCGTTCTAATTTCAAAGCCAAGGCCGAATTTGTCATTCGAGAGGCTGATATCGCCAATCTGGTTCATGGTCATCATTCTTACAGCGTTCCTGGAAAGAATTCTCTTTCCGTTATATTCTCCGCCATTCAGCATCATCTGCAAAAAAGTGGCATAATCGAGAAGTGTTGAAGATAGTCCGCCGCCGCCGGAAAAATAAGTTCCCGGTAATTTGGGGTAGTCGGTGCGAATAGGACCATTAACATTAATTATTTCCGGCGCTTTGTTGAGCTTACCCGTGGAATCGGGTATATACACATTTACCAGCCTGGAATATTTTGAGGTCGGCAGGTAGAAATAGGTATCGTTCATACCCAGCGGTTCAAAAATACGGGTGCGGAAAAAGCTGTCCAGCGCCATTCCGGATAGGGTTTCCACCAGGTAGCCAAGAACATCAGTGTTCAGTCCGTAAGTGAATTTTTCTCCTGGCTGGTGCATAAGCGGAAGGCCGCCGAGGGTTTGCATATCTTCCGCCAGTAATTTTCTTCCCGATCCGATACCGGCGGTAACGTTATTCTTAAAGTAAATGGCATTGGATTCTTCAGAACCTATTTGCGCATAGCCGATACCGGAAGTATGGGTGAGCAGATCCCGGATAGTGACTTCTCTTTTAGCAGGCACGGTTGTATAGCTGGTGTCTTTGGGATTGAATTTATCCAGTACCTGTGCGTTTTTGAATGGATTCAGGTAATTGGAGATAGGGTCGTCGAGCAATAATTTGCCTTCTTCATACAATATCATCACCGCTACGCTGGTGATGGCTTTTGTCTGGGAAGCGATGCGGTAAATGGCGTCGCGCTTCAGCGGTTTTTTGTTTTCCCTGTCGTCATATCCGAATGCCTTATAATAAATGATCTTTCCATTGCGGGCAACAAGGGCCGAAGCGCCGGTCATTTTATTTTCTTCGATAGCTTCTTTCAGCATCCTGTCAATCCTTCTGAGGCGATCGCCCGATACGGCAACGGATTCGGGAGCGGCTTCGGTAAGTTTTTCTTTTGATTGTGAAAAGGTTGTCAGGGAAAGGAGCAGGAAAAGCCCGTAAAATAACTTTCTCATGTAGCAGTTTAATTTGGACAGAAAGATAAGGCTTTTCAAAATTCGCCTTCTTATTTTCCCTGCAATTCGTTCATCATATTGGTATATTTCTGGTAGTGCCGGAAAGATTTTTTTATATAATCCTGGAATTCATAATCGGTGGTGTTTTCGGTAAACTCCAGCGTGGGCCTGTAATTGGCGATGAAACTATCCAGGGCTGCTCCGCGAAGCTGGGTAAGCTTGATGATGAGTACCCTGCTAAAGCGATGATCGATATATCTTTCTTCTTCTTCTTTTACCAGCCTGTCCTGGAAGGCCAGCATCCGCCGGTTCTTTCGGAACTTAAACATGTTAATAAATTCATCCAGGTCAAGCCCGGCTCCGGAAGGTCCCAGAGATAAGGAGCTGCCGATACCGGGCTTCTGAAAATTAAATGCTTTGGCGTAGTCGAGCCGGTTCTGAACAGAATCCATATGATAGTTCCTGGGCATCACGCGAACCTCTTTCAATTCGGTGGTATTGACATGAAGCGATATTTCAAAATTGCTGATATTGCCAATCGACTTTACAGGATATTTTGGAGTGGGTTTATTAAGGTAGGAGAACCAGACAGAATCTTTTTCGCCGGTGATGATGGAGTACCGGCCCAGCGAATCCGTAATGGTTCCGGTACCGGAAGTGCTTAGAACGCTTACCGCTTCCAGCGGTCTTGATTTAGACATATCGTAAACCCTCCCTGCGACTCTTACCTGCGAAATGCCGGTAAGGGCCATGACCTGAACCAGTAATATCAGCGAACATATCTTATAAAAAGGACTACCCATGCTTTTGCCCATTAATCTCCTTTTCTATGATACGGGGATAATATTCATGTTCCAGGCGGTGTATTTTTTCTGCCAGGCTCTGAGGCGTATCTGTGGGTGTAATTTCGCATTTTGCCTGGAAAATAATGTCACCGTTATCATAATGTTCGTCAACATAGTGAATGGTAATACCGCTGAAAGCGTCTTTCGCTTTCAGCACGGCTTCATGCACATAGGCTCCGTACATGCCTTTACCGCCATATGAGGGCAAAAGTGCGGGATGAATATTAAAGATCTTCCGGGGATAGGCTTCCACCAGTTTGGAAGGAATTTTCCATAAAAACCCGGCAAGAACGATAAAATCGACCCGTTTTTGATCCAATTCGTCGGTATAAGCATTGCCGTGGAAGAATTTTTCTCTATCGATCATCAGGGTTTCGATATTCGCTTTAGCGGCAATATTAAGTACGCCGGCATGGGGTTTATTACAAGCTATAAGCGTTACGGTAATCGCTTCCTTTCCTTGTGATTCTCCTGGTTTTGTAGTGAAATATTCGATCAGTTTTTGAGCGTTAGAGCCTGTGCCAGAAGCGAAAACAGCTATTCGTGTCATGGTCAAAACTACGTTGAATTGTTTAATGGCCGCAGTTTGACAAAAAAATGACAATTTAATTTTGGAGTCGCCGCCAACAGCGCTTGAATTCGTTGAAACATAGGCCTGTCTTGACTTAAAAAAATTTTAAACATGTTGATATAATGTTAAAATCCTGACTTATTTTTGCAGCCAATCAAGGAGATTTTTCCACATAATTTGATCAGATTCAACTGATATGATTGACCAACGAACAGGTGTTAAAGCTCTAATCCCACTTTTATTAATACTTACATTGCTGTCTTTCAATGCTGTACAGGCGCAGGATGGTGGGAGTTTATTCCAACAGAATTGCGCTTCCTGCCATGCTGTAAACAAGGATCTTACCGGCCCCAGGCTTTCTGGTGTGGAAGGCCGCGGACCCTGGAGCGACAGGAAACAGTTGTACGCCTGGATTCATAAT
>JBDTVL010000131.1:0-6813 GCA_040007215.1 Flavitalea sp. | reverse complement strand
AAACGGTTTTCTTTTTTAACGATCCTGATTATTGTGATCGCTTTTACAGCTTCGGCGCAGGATATCCGAAATAATCCGAATTCCAATCATGGCAATAAATTTGAACAACTCGGAACCATATTGCCTACGCCCAATGAATACAGAACAGCCAGCGGAGCGCCGGGACCTAAGTACTGGCAGCAGAAAGCGGATTATACCATCAAATGTGAGCTGGATGAAAAAAATCTTCATCTTACCGGCAGCGAAACGATCAGCTATTTTAATAATTCACCCGATATACTCAGTTATCTCTGGTTACAGCTAGATGAAAACCAGCATAACAGTTTGCGTAATGCCAATTACCAGGAAGGATCGCCCATGGAAAAAAAGGTCAATATCAGCGATCTCCGGAAACTCGAACAAAGTAAAACCGATAACGGTTATGGCTTTAATATCGTTAAGCTGACCGATGGCGCAGGAAAATCTTTACCCTATACCATCAATAAAACCATGATGCGCATTGATCTTCCGGAGCCGCTAAAGCCTGGTCAGAAATATATGCTGAAGATCGACTGGAACTATAACATTGCCGACAGGATGATATACAATGGCCGGGGAGGTTATGAATACTTCCCGGCAGATGGCAATTACCTGTTCACTATGTCGCAGTTTTATCCAAGGCTTTGCGTGTACAGCGATTTCCAGGGATGGCAGAATAAACAGTTTGCCGGCAAAGGCGAATTTGCGCTGACTTTCGGCAACTTCAATGTTCAGATCACCGTTCCCGCCGACCATGTGGTGGGCGCTACCGGTGAATGCCAGAATTACCAGCAAAATCTTTCCGCTACCCAGTTATCCAGGTGGCAGAAAGCGCAATCCTCCAAAGAACCGGTACAACTCGTAACCCTCAACGAAGCTAAAGCGGCAGAGAAAAATAAAAGTGCGCAGAAAAAAACATGGTTATTCAAAGCCGATAATGTACGCGACTTTGCCTGGACCTCGTCACGAAAGTTTGTATGGGATGCCATGCCTGCTTTTGTAGAAGGGAAAAAAGTGATGTGCATGAGTTATTATGGCAAGGAAGCCTATGGCCTGTACAGCAAGTTTTCCACTAAAGCGGTGGCGCATACCATTAAATCTTATTCGAAGTTCACTATCCCCTATCCTTATCCTGTGGCGCAAAGCGTGGAAGCAGCTAACGGCATGGAGTACCCGATGATCTGCTTTAACTATGGCCGCACCAACGATGACGGCACCTATAATGAAGCTACCAAATATGGTATGATCGGCGTGATCATTCATGAAGTGGGTCATAATTTCTTTCCCATGATCGTGAACAGCGATGAACGCCAGTGGACCTGGATGGATGAAGGACTGAATTCTTTTACGGAATACCTTACCGAAGAACTCTGGGACAATAAATTCCCTACGCGCCGCGGGCCCGCTTTCCAGATCTCCGATTATATGAAACTGCCGAAGAACTTACTGGAGCCTATCATGACCAATTCGGAGAACATCATTAATTTTGGACCTAACGCTTATTCCAAACCGGCGGCTGGTCTTAATATATTACGCGAAACAATACTGGGCAGGGAGCTTTTCGATTTTGCCTTTAAAGAATATGCTAAGCGCTGGGCATTCAAACATCCTACTCCCGCCGACCTCTTCCGTACCCTGGAAGACGCCACTGGCGAAGATCTCGACTGGTTCTGGAGAGGATGGTTTTATGGAATTGACGCCTGCGATCTCTCTATTGATTCAGTAAAACATTTTGTTTCGGACCCCAGCGCTACGATGCCAATGGGACTTACAGATACCACGATAAAAATGCGTGTTGCCCTGCCGCAGCTGAATAATTTCGAAGACATTTCAAAGATCCGCAACCGCGAAGACACTTCGATCAGTTTTGCTACCGACAAGGATACATTGCTGCGCGATTTTTACTGGAAGTATGCAAGAGGATTGGTTTCCATCGATGCCAGCCCGAAAAACTATACTATTCCCGCCTTTATAGAACCGCTGGATGAAGCCACCAAACAGAAAATAGCCGGCAAACATTTTTACGAGCTGCAGTTCAGCAATAAAGGAGGTCTGCTGATGCCGCTGATCCTGGAATGGACCTTTAAGGATGGTAGTAAAGAGATCGACCGCATTGCTGTGCAGGTATGGAGATTCGATGAAAACCATCTTACCAAAACCTTTATGAAAGATAAGGAAGTAGCGTCTATACGACTAGACCCGATGCGCGAAACTGCCGATATAGATGAATCTAATAATACCTGGGGTAATATTTCAACGCCTTCGAAATTCACCCTGTACAAAACAAAACAGGAATCGCGGGGACAATCTACAGGCGTTAACCCGATGCAGCAGGATAAAAAATAATGCCTTTAAAGCTTTAGCCTTTGCGGGTGGACATTTGTTTCATAAGAAGCGGCTATGGATCACTGGTAGCATTAGCCTCTTAGTTTAATACAGAGGAGAATGACTACTTAATTCGTAGTTCCGTCCTTATACCTGACTTTTTTCTTGCCGGAATTCTTTTTCTCGAAATCTAATACCTCTTTAGGTTTGGCGGCGGCTTTCTTTTCAGTAGCCGAAGCGACAGGCTGCGTAGCGCCCTGCTCCAGTTTGCCCAGCACATAATTTTCCGTTTTAACGACAGACCCGGTAACAGCGTCATAAAATTTCCATTGGCCGTGCTTCAGCGAAGCGCCTTCATTTTTAATGATCACTTCACTAAAAGAATTCAGTTTATCCACGTCTTCCACCATCAGCGTATCATAGGCTTTATCGGGATTGAGCGCCTTCCAGCTTTGCTCTACCCGCAGGTCGCCATTGGTATTAAAATACTGGCACACGCCGTCTTTGAAACCCCAGCGATAATGTTCAATACCTATCAGGTCGCTCATAAGGTTAAACAGCCTCCATTCGCCTTCTTTTCGGTTATTGAGAAACTGACCTTCTTCTTCATAGCCGGGTTCTCCCCTCAGATTATCGTAATGAATCAACCATTCTCCTTGTTTCCTGTCCTGCTGATCGATCCTGTTCAGCGTATCGCCCTTCTCCGTAACCTTAAAATCTTTCCATTGTGAAAAACCTTTTAGGGAAAAAAGCATGAGCAGTAAAAAGATATAGCGCATAGCAATCATTTTAAAGTAATAACTGGCAAATTCAAACTGCCCGTAAAAATACAAACTATAATTCTGCTTATATTTGAATTAACAGCAACAAAACTTTCACAGGGATGCTTTCAACACACTGGTTCTCAACAGTTAAATTCAGCATGAATCATACCATTTTTATTATTCTCGTTTTATCCTCCTTTCAGGGCATTTCGCAACAGAAAACGATCAGACAGATAACGTCAGAATTGGAGAATTCGCCTAATCCGCCGTTATATGTGAAAGATATTCTCAAAATGAAGTTCAGGATGGATACCGTTACGGTGACCAGTAAGGATCATTTTGTGGGGGTGGAAGACAGTCTTGCATTCTATGGAAAGATTAAAAAAGTATATGGCCCCTATAAGGGCAAGGTATTATTACAGATCCTGGCCACTATACCTACGGAGTTTAATCATATTAACCAGATATTTCTCGACACCTCGGTATTCCTGAAACGGTTTGCCGATTCACTGGCCAATGATATTATTTCGAGGATATACAAGGGACAAAGCAGTTTTGAAGATATGGCGCAATCGTACTCTATGGGCGGAGAAGCTTCAACCAATGGCGATCTCGGATGGATGGCCAGGGGTTCTATGGTTCCGGCGATAGAGAAAGAACTGGCTAAAAGTAAAAAGAATGAACTGATCAAAGTGTGGAGCAAAAACGGATTGCATATCATCCGGAAAACCGGCTCTCCGATACAGGGCACGGGTTATGCGCTGATCATGAGGGTGTACCTGTAAAATCAATAAGTGATCAGGAAAGTATACTTGTAAAAATCAATATTGATCAGGCAGGAATGTATCCTTGTAAAAATGAATAATGATCAGGGGTATGTCTATAAAAAAATAGCGCTTACTGCTGGATAAATAAAACCAATGCTTAGGGCTGGATAAAAAATTCTACGCCCAGTGCATATCCTTTCAATCCCAGTCCGCAGATCGTTCCTTTTGCTTTTGCAGATACATGAGAGATCTTCCTGAACTCTTCCCGCGCATGAACATTACTGACATGCACTTCAATAACAGGGGTGGTAATAGCGGCTATCGCATCGCCGATAGCTACAGAGGTATGGGTATATCCGCCCGGATTTAACAGGATGCCATCATAGCTGAATCCTGCCCTTTGCAGTTCATTGATCAGTTCGCCTTCCACATTACTCTGGTAATAGGAAAAAGCCACCTGGGGGTATGATTGTTTCAGCGTTTCAAAATACTGTTCGAAGGTTTGATTTCCGTACACCTGGGGTTCCCGGGTACCGAGCAGGTTAAGGTTAGGTCCATTGATGATGGCGATCTTCATAATCTTGATTGTGCCACTAAATTAAACCCTTTTTACCGATTCGGCTATTTTCGGTTAGGCATGCTTCCTGATCAGCGTAATAAAATCGTCGAAAAGATAGCGGCTGTCGTGCGGACCGGGAGTGCTTTCGGGGTGATACTGCACCGAGAAGGCCGGTTTATCTTTTAAGCGGATGCCTTCAATAGACTGATCGTTAAGATTGATATGCGTTACTTCCACATTAGCCGATTTTTTGATCGATTCCGGGTCTACGCCAAATCCATGGTTCTGCGTGGTGATCTCGCATTTGCCGGTTATGATATTTTTTACCGGGTGATTCAATCCGCGGTGACCATGGTGCATTTTAAAGGTAGTGATGCCATTGGCCAGGGCCAGCAATTGATGTCCGAGGCAGATGCCGAATGTAGGGATATTTTCTTTCAGCACTTCTTTAACGGTATCCACGGCATATCCCATAGCAGCGGGATCACCGGGGCCATTGGAGATAAAAAATCCATTCGGACTGAAGGCTTTCATTTCTTCCACGGAAGTTTTTGCGGGGAAAACTTTCACATAAGCGCCTCTCTGCACCATGCAATCGATGATATGCTGCTTGGTGCCATAATCAAGAACCGCAATACGTACATCGGCATTTTCATCTCCGCGGGTATAGGGCGCCTTTGTACTTACCGAGCTGGCCAGTTCGAGGCCGTCCATGGAGGGGGTCTTTTTCAGGGCTTCCTTTAATTGATCCAGGTCCAGTATTTCAGAAGAGATAATACAATTCATCGCGCCTTTCTGCCGAACATGCGTAACCAGCGAACGGGTGTCCACATCTTCTATACAAACGATATTATTAGCAATGAGATAGTCTTCCAGGGAACCCTGCGCCATTTTACGGCTGTAGAGTTCTTCGAGGTTACGGGCGATCAGTCCACGGATCTTGACGCTGTCAGATTCCACATCTGCATCTTTAACCCCGTAATTGCCTACATGCACATTATTCATGATCACGACCTGTCCGAAATAGCTTGGATCGGTAAATACTTCCTGGTAACCGGTCATTCCGGTATTAAAGCATATTTCACCGGAGGTAGTTCCGGGTTTACCGAAAGACTTGCCATAATGCACGGTTCCGTCTTCTAATAAAAGGACAGCGGGCTTTTGCTGGTGAGAAGGATTCATTCAGAGAAAATTTTGCAAATAAAACCAATTATTTACTAATGTACGGTTATAGTTTTTCACATGGGGATAAACGACTGTATTCAAGCAGGATACCCTGTATAAACAATGCTTATCTTAGTCTTGCGCCGGGCAGGTAGCCCGGGTTTAATTATCTTTTATGCCAGTAACCCAGTCTGCCGTTTTTGCGGCGCTGCACCACACCGGGACTATCCTCGCCCTTCCCAATCCCTGGGATGTTACTTCTGCTATTATCCTGGAAAGATGTGGTTATGCCGCTTTAGGAACCACCAGCGCGGGAATTGCTTTTTCACTTGGCTACCGGGATGGAGAAGAACTTCCTTTTGAGGAACTGCTGACCGTTGTTGCCGCGATCGTCAGAAAAGTAAGTATCCCGGTATCGGTAGATATGGAATCCGGATATGCTTCGAATTTGTCGGGACTGACGGAAAATATCAAAAAGCTCATCGATGCAGGCGTGGCCGGTATTAATATAGAAGACGATCAGAAAGGCGCTGCCGGCGTGAACCTGTACCCCATAGAAGAACAGCAAAAACGAATTGAAGCGATCCGCAATACCGCTATAAAAGCCGATAACGGGCTTTTCATCAATGCCCGTACCGAGATCTACCTGAAAAAAGTACCTGTGGACGATCCTTTGGGAGAAAGCATCAGGAGGGCGGAGGCATTTAAGCAGGCAGGGGCCGATGGCTTTTTTATTCCGGGCATTACCGACCTGGAAACGATAAAGTCCGTCAGGAGCCAGGTAACGCTTCCCATCAATATCCTGGCTGCCGGACCATCCATCAGCGAACTCCAGGCTATAGGTATTAACCGTTTAAGTTTCGGATCCTTGTTGTACCGTCATGTGTATTCAGAACTGAAACGGAGCGCTGATGCTTTTCAGGAAACTAAAGATTATTCGGCCCTCCTGAGCTCGGCTTTGCCTTACGACCGGTTCATGAGTGGCGATTTTTAACCTGGCTTATCACCTCATTACAGTTTTATTCACCTCGTATGGAACAAAAAAAGAGACCGCCGTAGAAGGCAGTCTCTAAAATATGTATAAACCAGGATGATATTATTCAGCCGGCTTTTCTTCTTCTTTTGCTTTTTCAGCTACCGGAGCTTCTGCTACTTCAGGTTCAGCTTTTTTAGCGGTTCTGCTACGACGTGTTTTCTTGGCCGTTTCTTTTACTTC
>JBDTVL010000130.1:0-6818 GCA_040007215.1 Flavitalea sp. | reverse complement strand
GAGCTGGTCTACATCGACGTGATGTGGGCCCAACTGGGCGCCGATCACCTGGTCAATATACCTATTGCCGGGTCATTCACCGAATTCACCTCTTTCTTTACCTTTCCCGATTTCTCCAAACTGGGCAGCTTTACCGTTTGGACAACCGGCATTACCATAGCGTTGGTGGCGAGTCTTGAAACGCTGTTAAATATACAGGCCGCCGACGATCTCGATCCCTATCAGCGGGTAACGCCCACCAACCGCGAATTAAAAGCGCAGGGAGCGGGTAATCTTATATCTGGACTTATCGGCGGCTTGCCGCTCACTTCAGTGATCGTGCGCACCTCGGCCAACGTAAATGGGGGCGCCAAATCAAAACAATCTACCATCATGCATGGTATACTGTTGTTGTTATCTGTTGCCTTTATTCCATCTATACTTAATATCATTCCGCTTTCCTGCCTGGCAGGTATACTGATCTATACCGGTTTCAAACTGGCCAAGCCTTCCATCTTCCTGCAATTCTATAAGAAAGGCATGGATCAGTTCCTTCCTTTTGTGATCACCATACTGGCCATCCTGTTCAGCGATCTGCTGATCGGTATACTTATCGGTTGTGTGGTAGGATTATTTTTTGTGATGCGCAGCAATTTCAAATCGGCCGTTTTTGTGGTGAATGATCAGAATAATTATTTATTCCGCCTGAGAAAAGACGTTTCCTTTCTGAACAAGCCTATCATTAAAAATAAACTGGAATTGGTTCCGGAAGATTCCTATGTGCTGATCGATGCGGCCAGAGCCGACTTCATTGATAAAGACGTTGTGGAAGTGATTGAAGATTTTATGAAACATGCCCACCTGAAAAACATCAGGGTGGAACTTAAGAGAAGCCTGTATAAAGAGCAGGGCTTTTCTAATGAAACGCTCCATTTATCACCCGTTAAATTAAGGTCGCATGAAACCGTATGAGAGACTGTTACTGGAGAATAAGGGATGGGCTGCAGAGCAGCTTTATGATGATCCCGGTTATTTTAGCCGGCTGCATAAAATTCAAACGCCCGAGTTCTTATGGATTGGCTGCAGCGATAGCCGCGTTCCCGCAAATGTAATTACCGGCACTTTGCCCGGTGAGATTTTTGTTCATCGTAATATCGCTAACCTGGTCGTGAAAAACGACCTTAACCTGCTCAGCGTACTGCATTATGCCGTTACCTATCTTAAAGTGCAGCATGTGATTGTATGCGGGCATTATGGCTGCGGCGGTATAAAAGCTGCAATGACCAAAGATAGTTTTGGCATACTTGATGGGTGGCTGAACAATATAAAGCAAGTGCATGAACATAATCGCCGGGAAATAGATCAACTGACCAGCCCCGACGAACAGGCAGACCTGTTAGCCGAGCTGTCGGTGAAACAGCAGGTCATGAATATAGTAGCTACCGATACCATTAAAAAAGCCTGGGAAAAAGGAAATGCTCCCACAGTGCATGGATGGATCTATGGATTGAAAGACGGTCTGCTGAAGCCTTTGTCGCAAGTTCTGCCGCCAGTGAAACAAGCCCCGGTATACATTTTATAGCCCGTTTTTATTCTGTCGCTCCCCCATGATCGTGATCATGGGGGATTTTTTATGGATGCCAATGTATAAAATCATATTTTCATTCCCCATTAATGGGTTTTTAATGATTGCTTAAACAGAATAGAATGACCCCAAAAGGAATTTGGAAAGTTATTACGGCCTCATCCGTGGGAACGCTTATCGAGTGGTACGACTTTTACATTTTTGGAAGTTTGTCTACCATTCTCTCTCAAAAATTCTTTCCCGACACCAATCCCACTGCCGCCCTGTTATCGACCCTCGCCACTTTTGCGGCAGGATTTATTGTGCGCCCTTTTGGCGCCTTGTTCTTTGGACGGCTTGGCGATCTGATCGGAAGAAAATCTACTTTCCTGTTAACGCTGGTATTGATGGGTGGTTCCACCTTCCTGATAGGATGCGTTCCGGGATATGCCAGTATTGGCGGATGGGCGCCATTCCTGGTGCTGATGCTGCGCTTACTTCAGGGGCTTGCCCTGGGCGGAGAATATGGCGGCGCAGCCACCTATGTTGCAGAACATTCTCCTTCGGGAAGAAGAGGTTATTTTACCAGTTTTATACAAACCACCGCCACACTGGGCCTATTCGTTTCGCTTGGCGTGATCCTGACCATTCGCAGAATAGTGGGTGTGGAAGAATTCACTAATGGCAATGGATGGCGTTATCCTTTCCTGTTGTCTATTGTACTGGTGGTCGTTTCGGTGATCATCAGGCTCAAGATGAATGAGTCGCCTTTATTTGCCAAACTGAAAGCAGAGGGGAAAACCTCTAAAAACCCGCTGAAGGAAAGCTTTGGGAAGAAAGAAAATTTCAAAATGGTGCTGCTGGCTTTATTCGGGGCCACAATGGGCCAGGGCGTGGTATGGTATACCAGCCAGTTCTATGCGCAGAATTTTATTCTTACCCGTTGTTTTGTAGATTATGAACAGGCCAATACCATTATCCTTATCGCACTGGTCATTGCCACGCCATTTTTTATCGTGTTCGGCCACCTTTCAGATAAATGGGGAAGAAAAAATATTATGATGGCCGGTATGCTGCTGGCCATCATGTTTTACCGACCCATATTTCAGCGTTTATATACCATCTCCGACAGTAAAAATAAGATAGAAGCGGTAGAGGCTTCCAGGACCAACGATATCCAGGAAACCGTAGTTACCGAAAACGGATACACCCTGCATACCACCACGGAAAAACATGCTTACCTCGATGGCAGTCACTTTAAGATCACCACCGCGCAAAAGATAATGGCCTCCGGTGAACAGCCAAAACCCAAAATAGTGAAGGAAATGGTTCTGGGCGAAAGCAGTAAATGGGAAATGACAGCGCTGATTGCTATCATGGTATTATTCGTAACGATGGTATACGGACCGGTCGCCGCATTCCTGGTAGAATTATTCCCGACAAAGATCAGGTATACTTCTATGTCGCTGCCTTATCATATCGGTAATGGCGTATTCGGGGGCATGGTTCCATTTATTGCCACGTTGATCACCACCCTTCCGAGCGCCGATTATTTATCGGGTCTCTGGTATCCGATAGGCGTAGCGGCGCTTTGCCTGATAATCGGAATATTATACCTGCCTTCGGGATCGCAGGCATCAAAACATGATTAGGAATAAAACTATTGAATATGCAAAAAATTAAACGCGCGCTTGGCCTGATATGGCTGCTGATAGGACCCGCCATTATTTTTATCCTGCTTAAAAGCGCTTATCATAACATAGATCTTTCCGGCAATTCGGATATAAATAAACCCATTCCCTGGGTTATCATCATTTCCATTTTCACGCCTATTGCCATAGGACTGATGGTATTTGGATGGTATGTATGGAAAGGAGAATTCGAAGACCAATAAATACCTCCGCGAAGTGATGCGGTACGCATTTTTGCAGTAGGTTTGCCGGTATGTCGATCGAAGTAAAAGAGCTTACTAAGATATATGGCGCCCAGAAGGCGCTGGACAGTATCTCTTTCAAAGCAGAAAAGGGAGAAATAGTTGGTTTCCTGGGACCCAATGGCGCAGGAAAATCAACTACGATGAAACTCATCACCGGTTATCTGAGGCCCGATGCGGGCAGTACGCTGGTCAGCGGCATCAATGTTCAGGAAAATCCGCTTGCCGCCAAAAGAAAAATCGGCTATTTACCGGAAGGAAATCCCCTCTATTACGATATGTATGTTCGCGAATACCTCGGTTTCGCAGCCGACGTGCACCATATAAAAAACAAAAAACAAAGAATTGCGGAAATACTGGATATTGTTGGCCTAGCCGCCGAAAGCGGTAAAAAAACAGGACAGCTTTCCAAGGGATATAAACAACGCGTAGGCCTTGCCGCCGCCCTGCTGCATGATCCTGAAACGCTGATACTCGACGAGCCTACTACGGGCCTCGACCCTAACCAGATCATAGAAATACGGGAGGTTATCAGGAACCTGGGGAAGAACAAAACCGTGCTGTTCTCCTCGCATATATTACAGGAGGTGGAAGCCATCTGCGACCGGATCGTGATCATCCATAAAGGAAAAATAGTAGCCGACGATAAACTGGAAAACCTGCAAAAAGGGAATTCGGGGCATTTTGTGATGGTACAGTTCAAGGAAACCGTAACGCCTTCACTACTGGAAACTATCAGGGGTATAACCAGGCTGGAAACCATGCCCGGCCGCCTGTACAGGTTCCATACCGGCGATCCGGAAAAGGCGAGGAAAGAAATTATGGAATTGTCTCTTCAGCATAACCTGAATATAGTTTCTTTGCAGACCGGCGAGCAGCGGCTGGAAGCTATTTTCAGGGAGCTGACCGGCAGTAATACCGCTGCCGGCTGAAGCCATCGTTCATTTTACATTTTTAAATTTTACATACTATTATGAGTTACATCGCTGAGATTTTTGCAAGACAAATTTTAGACAGCCGCGGAAACCCCACCGTAGAAGTGGAAGTGATCACCGACGAAGAGATCATGGGCCGCGCAGCAGTTCCAAGCGGAGCCAGTACCGGCATTCATGAAGCGATGGAACTTCGCGACAACGATAAAAAAGTATACCTCGGTAAAGGAGTTCTTAAAGCGGTAGAAAATGTAAATACTTTAATAGCAGAGAAACTGGTAGGATGGGAAGTAGCCGACCAGGCCGGCCTCGACAAGGTGATGCTCGATCTTGATGGCACGCCTAATAAATCAAAACTTGGCGCCAATGCTATGCTGGCTGTAAGTATGGCGGTAGCCAAAGCCGGAGCGCAGGAAGCAGGACTTCCGCTTTTCCGGTATATCGGGGGAACCAATGCCCGTACGCTGCCCGTGCCGATGATGAATATCCTTAATGGCGGCGCTCATGCTGATAATAAAATAGATTTCCAGGAATTTATGGTGATGCCTATCGGAGCGGAAACTTTCAGCGAAGGACTTCGCTGGGGCGTTGAAATATTCCATGCGCTGAAAACTGTTCTCAAGAAAAAAGGATACAGCACCAATGTAGGCGATGAAGGCGGTTTTGCTCCCGATATACAGAGCAATGACGAAGCTATTGAAACCGTGATGACTGCTATCACTGCCGCTGGCTTTACACCCGGAACGCAGGTGGCTATTGCGCTTGACCCGGCCGTAAGCGAACTGTTCGACAGCAAAACAAAAGAATACCATTTTCATAAATCAGATGGCAGAAGACTTTCTATAGAAAAAATGGTTGACTTCTGGGCCAACTGGGCCAGGCAATACCCGATCGTATCCATAGAAGACGGTATGGCGGAAGATGATTGGGATGGATGGAAACTGATCACCGACACCTTGGGCAAAACCGTTCAGTTAGTAGGCGATGATCTGTTCGTGACCAATGTACAAAGACTGCAGAAAGGCATTGACAGCGGCGTTGGCAATGGTTTGCTGGTAAAAGTTAACCAGATCGGAACTATTACCGAAACCATCAATGCCGTTACCCTTGCCCAGAACAATGGCTACAATACCATTATGAGCCATCGCAGCGGAGAAACAGAAGATACCACCATCGCAGATCTTGCAGTAGCCCTGAACTGCGGACAGATCAAAACAGGATCCGCTTCCCGGACAGACAGGATCGCAAAATATAACCAGTTGATCAGGATTGAAGAAATGTTGGGAACAAATGGCGTTTATTTGAAAGGAAAAATTAAATTTGGTAAAGGTTAAACCAGCTTTTGCTCATGAGCGTTTATCAGATACCCCGGTTATTGAAGAATAAATACCTGCTGGCCGCTGGCGCTTTAGTCGTGTGGATGGTATTTTTTGACGACAGGGATATTATTACCACTCATTTTAAACACCGCCATGAGCTGCAAAGGCTGCAAGAAAGCCGCGCCTATTACGAAAAAGAGATCAAGGATACCCGTAGAGAACTGGATAAACTCAGGTCTGATGCGGGTATCCTTGAAAAATATGCACGTGAAAAGTATAGGATGAAAAGAGATAATGAAGATATCTTTATTATCCCCGACTAAAACAGGGTAATCTTACTATTCCCGGAATAATAGTTTATCGTTATATTCCTTATTTAAGCGTTTTATGCTGTTTTCTGCAATACAATACAATAAGATCAACTACATGCCGTTTATAAATACGGACGGACTCCCGAAACTGACTCTTTCGGAATAATTGGACTATAAATGGATTTGCCTATGACCTTACTCTTTACACCAGAGGAACTTGTACAATATTTGTATAATGAAACCTCCCCCGAGAGAACAGCCGACATTGAAACGGCTCTTCAGAATGACTGGTCGCTGCGCGAGAAACTGGAAGTGCTCCAGAATTCTATGCAGCTGCTTAACAGGGGACTTGAATCTCCCAGACCTGAAGCAGTGCTGAATATTCTTAATTATGCCCGTGAAACGGCAAATGAAACAGCGCAGCAGCATCATTAAGTCTGGATATCCTGACTTTCTTCGCGTACATTAGCGTTCTTATACGACTGATGACCCGCAAAGAACGTTTCAGCCTTGTTATTGACTATTTCCAGGAGCATGCGCCTTCGGCAGAAACTGAGCTGGTTTTTGAAAACCCCTTTCAACTACTCGTAGCCGTTATATTATCTGCCCAGTGCACCGACAAAAGGGTCAATATGACCACCCCGGCTATATTCAGCCAATTTCCTAATCCTCTATCCTTATCCCAGGCAACTTATGACCAGGTATTTGCCCTGATCAAAAGCATTTCCTATCCGGGTAATAAATCCAGGCATCTTCTCGGCATGTCTAAAATGCTGGTGG
>JBDTVL010000129.1:0-6863 GCA_040007215.1 Flavitalea sp. | reverse complement strand
CCGGAATAAACAGGTATATATTTTTGTGCATATTAATCCGGCTGCGCTTACGCCAAATGCCAAGGACTGCACAGAATTGTATGATATTTTTTCAAAATACCCGAACATCAAGGCCGTTTTTAACGGGCACGATCATGATGAGGAAGGCATTAAAATGAAAAATAATATTCCTTATATTTTTGACGCTCATTTCGGCGGAAGCTGGGGAACATCCTATCGCGGATACCGAGTGGTAGAAGTGATGAAAGATGGTTCGGCCGTTACCTATGTAATGAACCCCAAAGAAATTATCAATAAAGCCACTATTGCCTGATCACTCTATTGCTTACATTTGAGGTGAATATTTAAATTAACGACCATGTCTGTAAATAGATCCAGCCGCAGAGACTTTTTAAGAAATACCACAGGACTCCTGGGAATAACCATGACCGGTATGCCGTTTGATTTTAAAAAGCGGGCGCCTCTTTTGTCTTTCTCTACATTGGGTTGTCCCGACTGGTCATTTGCCGATACTGTTAGTTTTGCGAAAGCCCATGGCTACCAGGGCCTGGAAATACGCGGAATTAAACGCGAACTGGATCTGCCCAAATGTCCTGAGTTCAGCAGCCCGGAAAATATCCGAGCTACCTGTAAACTGATGGAGGATAACGGACTTAAATTTTCAGACCTTGGCTCTTCTGCAACTATGCATTACCGTGAAGGCGCTGAACGGGAAAAAAGCCTCGACGAAGGCCGACGCTTTATCGATCTGGCGCACGAAATAAAATGTCCTTACATAAGAGTGTTTCCGAACGACTTCCCGGATAACCAGGAAAAAAAGGAAACTATCGACCTGATCGTAAAAGGATTGATCACGCTGGGAGAACATGCCAAAGGCAGTAATGTGCGCGTACTGATGGAGTCGCATGGTAAAGTGGTAATGATTGAAGACATTAAAACAATCATGGATCTATCTGCAGGGCCCAATACCGGCATGGTTTGGGATATTGTGAATATGTGGTCGGTAACCAAGGAGCCTCCGGCAGAAGCCTATGCCAGCCTGAAGAAATATATATTTCATACCCATCTCAAAGACATGAAAATGGTGAATGGAAAAGAAGAATATTTTTTCCTGGGAAAAGGAGGATCGCCAATAGTAGAAGCTATCCGCATTTTAGATAAAGGAGGATATAAGGGCTATTATAGCTGGGAATGGGAAAAAATGTGGCACCCGGAAATTGCCGAGCCCGAAATTGCGCTGGCCGATTTTCCACTGGCTATGAAAAAGATATTCTAAAACGAATCGCTCCGAAATATTTTCCCTTTAATAACTTATACAGGATATTCCCATGGTCCCCTGTATACGCGTTGTAATAATTTGTTGGCATCATCATCGCCGATGATCAATTGTTTTTCTCCATCCCAGGCAATACTTCTTCCTAATTTATAGGATAGCATTCCCAGCAGGCTCATATTGGTTGAGCGATGACCTGTTTCAATATCGCAGAGCGGGCGGCGTTTTTCCTGTACTGCCTGCATGAAGTCGGCCCATAGTTCACGGATATTCTGATCATCGGGTTTATTTAATTGAGGCGCCTGGTGAATGATCTGTTTATTGGTGTCGGAGGGATAGAATGTCCATCCGTCCTGCCATCCCATATGGAAAGTGCCTTCAGTACCATAAAAATAACATCCGATATTTGTTTTCTCCGCTTCATTACCCGCATAAGTTCGATGCTCCCAAGTGGCGGTGAAAGATTCAAATTCGAAAATAACATTCTGTGTATCAGGGGCATCGGTATTATCTTCCTTTATATAGCGGGCTGCCGATGAAAATACTTTACGCGGATATTTTTCTTCTGTCCACCACATGATCTGATCCATCCAGTGAATGCCCCAGTCGCCGAGCGTTCCGTTCGCATAGTCGAGGTAGTTACGAAATCCTTTTGGATGAATGGTAGCGTTGAAAGGCCGCAGGGGAGCGGGTCCGCACCACATGTCCCAATCGAGTTCTTTAGGGGTTTCAATATCGGGCGTTTTTTGGCCGGCTCCTCCGGGATAATGAACGAAAGAGCGAACCATGCCGATCTTTCCCACTTTTCCTGATTTCAGGAATTGCATACCGGAAATATTATGAGGAGAAACGCGGCGGTGCGTGCCTACCTGTACAATGCTGTTGTTGGCGCGGGCAGTTTTTACCATGGCTTTGCCTTCGTTGATGGTATGACCAATAGGCTTTTCCACGTATACGCTGGCGCCTTGCTTCATAGCGGCAATGGCGATCAGCGGATGCCAGTGGTCGGGAGTTGCCACGATCACTATTTCCGGTTTTTCTTTATGCAGTAACTCACGGTAATCCCTATACGTTTTTGGTTTGTCCGATACCAGTTTGCCGATTTCTATTAACGCCGCATCGGATTGACGGGTATCAACGTCGCAAATAGCCACCAGTTTAACGCCGCCCTGCTGCAGTGCGCAGCGAAGTATATTAGTTCCCCACCATCCGGTACCGATCAGGGCTATCCGGTAAGCGGCTGTTCTTTGCAGGCCTGGTAATACGGTCAATGCCGAAAATCCCATGCCTGCTTTCCCGGTTGTTTTTAAAAATTCCCTGCGATGCATATCATTAAAGATTGGGTGAATAATATTGATCGGAGCCAGTATAAGTTATAACCGACTGAAACGCATATTAAACTTTTTTGCGGTACGCCGGATAAGAGAATTTTTTTTTCTTATGGCAGGATTCCAGTATATTATTTCACCTTCAGAAGCGCTGGGGAAAATACATACAATGAAGAAGGGAATCATATAGCAACGCTACACAATTCCCTTCAGCATATAGAAATTTAGCCCTAGAGCGGCTGTAAAACGATATTCTTGTAATAGGCTTTATTGCCATGATCCTGCAGCGCGATCTTTCCTTTATCGGCAGTTGCATAATCAGGAAAGTCTTTCCATTTCCCTTCTTTTCTTTGTTTCATCCAGGTATCTGTTCCTTTTTCAAACTCAACGATTTTCTCGCCATTCAGCCAATGTTCCACATGACCTTTATTGTAGATCAGTTTACTGGAGTTCCATTCGCCCACTGGTTTAAGTTTCTTTTTATCGTTGGCGGGCGTCATCGCATAATCGGCGCCTGCTTTCTGCCAATCTTCCAGTTTTTCAGGAAACCCGATATCGTCGATGATCTGGTATTCGGGCCCTGTTTCATAAGGAGAATGATATTTTGCATCTTCCACTACATGATACATCACGCCGCTGTTACTACCCTTGTCTACTTTCCAATCCCATGATAATTCGAAATTGTCGAACTGCTGATCGCTGACCAGGTCGCCGCCGGAAGCGTCTTTGGCAGCGCCAAGACAAACCAGCGCGCCATCCTGGATTATCCAGTTCTTCACTTCGCCGGTTTTGTTGAATCCATGCCAGCCTGCAAGCGTTTTGCCATCAAAAAGCGTAACAGGCTCCGCTACAACAGGCGTTGCCGCTACAACGCTGGTATCTTCCGCAGAAGCGGCTTCTTCTGTTTTTGCAGGATCATTACAGTACACCATACTCAGCGCAACCACAGCCACGCCCAATTGTTTAAGTTGTTCTTTCATAATTTTTGTTCGTTATCAGTAATAAAAATTGGTTTTCAGATTGAACTTATTAAAGAGATTTTACACGGATATTCCGGAACCAAAGTTCAGATCCATGTCCCAGGAAACCGATATGCCCTTTTTCACGTTTCAATCCCGGGTGTTCGTGTCCATCGGTTGTTCCGTTCTTCCTGGCTTCCGCAATATCGCCGTCAAGGATCACTGTTCCGTTAAGCGTAACTTTTATTTTAGTTCCTTTTACATAAACCTGTTCTGTGTTCCATTCGCCTACTGGTTTAAGAAATCCGCGTTTAGCGGGGATCACTCCGTATACAGATCCATGGTACTGGACAGCGTTCAACGATTTGTACATCTCAGCTTCATTGTCGAGGATCTGGATTTCCATACCATCATAAGCGGCATCGCCTTGTTCCGGCATTCTGATACCAAGGCCATTATTGGCGCCGGGCGTTAATTTAAATTCAAACCGGAAAATGAAATCGCTGAATTCTTCCTGAGTATAAATATCTCCTCCGCCATGGGCTTCGTTAGCGTGTATAGCCAGCGTTCCGTATTCCGGTTTATAATCAACGGTATTTCCGGCCCAGCCATTCAGCGTGGAGCCGTCAAACAATAATTTAAAACCTTCTTTTCTTTCTGTAGCGCTTAATGCCGGTTTAATGCGTGGAATCTCTTTAATAAAGATATTACGGTAACCAATACGCGATCCATGCGCTTGTAGTTCTATCTGCTCTTCGGAGAAGATAGGCAGGTTCCTGTCCCAGTAATTTTCGAGCGTTACTTTATCGGTAACCAGTTGGCCATTGAGGTACACGGTAACTTTATCGCCAATCATGATAATGCGGAAGCTGTTCCATTGTCCAAGAGGTTTGTCGGCTACTTTCAGCGGTTTGCTTTCATTTTTCTGGTTGTTGTATAATCCGCCTGAGCCAACTTCTGCACCGTCATTGCGGCGTGAGGTGTCCCAGATCTGAACTTGCGGCGAACCTCTGAGGTATATACCGGCATCGCCGTTCTTATTGCCATCATCATATATTTTCCAGTCTACCAGCATTTCAAAATCGCCATATTTTTTTAGGGTAGCCAGGTTGTTGCCATGACCGGTAAACATCAGTTCTCCTTTTTCCACTATCCATCCCGTGCGCATTTCTTCGTCGGCGGCTTTCTGTTTTTCCGCTAATGTAGCTGCATCCATCGCTGCGCGTTCAATAGGGTTGCCTACCAGGCCTTTCCATCCGGTTAGGTCCTTGCCATTAAACAGCGCTACAAATCCTTTCGGCGCTTTCATGCCATTGCCCTGGGCATGACTACTAATTGATATGGCCGAAAAAATGGTCAAAAAGGCGGCTGCCCGTAAAAAAGAGGTTGTTTTTTTCCTCCTAATAAAAATAATATCCATGCTTAAAAAAATTTTAGGTCTTGACAATGATTTCTCTATAATTTAAGAGGGAACAAAGAAATCAATAATTATTTGGTTATCCATATACTTTCCCAAATTTAAGGGTAAACCAAGCGTGTCATTCGCCAAATGAAAGAAAAGTATCATTCTTGAGAAGAACAGATGTAGAATGGAATGGCAGGTTAGCCTAATTTGCGGCTAATAACTACTACGGCCGTTGGCCGGATATCTGAAAAATTGCTGCCATGATCAAGATAAACAAACAACTGAAAACCGCCGACCTGGCTCCGAAACTTAGGAAATTCTGGGAGCTGTCGGCCGCCAAGATCAGCGCCATCGAAGAACAATACGATATTTCCAAAGGAGCCCCTGTTTTTACCGTGAATGGAAAATATTCCACCAGGGGCTGGACAGAATGGACTCAGGGCTTCCAATACGGATCGGCCTTATTACAATTTGACGCCACTGGTGAAACGCGTTTCCTGGAATCGGGCCGTAAGAATACACTCGATTTTATGGCTCCGCATATCAGTCATACCGGCGTTCATGACCATGGCTTCAACAATGTTAGCGCTTATGGTAACCTGCTGAGGCTGATGCTCGAAGGAAAAACGCCTTTTAATGAATGGGAGAAAAACTTTTATGAACTGGCGCTAAAACTTTCCGGAGCAGTGCAGGCAAGCCGGTGGACAACCATCAGATCGGGTGGATTCATTCATTCTTTCAACGGCCCACATTCCTTATTTGTAGATACTATCCGTTCATGCCGGATCCTGATGCTAAGCCATCGGCTGAAACATGTGTTCCAGGGCGAGAATGACGTAAAGATTAACCTGCTGGAAAGAAACCTGATGCACCTGCAGGCTACCGCCCAGTATTCAGTATTTTATGGTGATGGACGCGATATATATGATGTATGGGGTCGCACGGCTCACGAAAGTGTGTTTAATAGCAAAGACGGTAATTTCCGTTGCCCCGGCACTCAGCAGGGATACAGCGGTTTCAGCACCTGGACACGAGGTCTCGCCTGGGCCATGTGTGGTTTTGCGGAAGAACTGGAATTCCTGAAAATAATTCCCGATGAAGAACTGGAAAATGCAGGAGGAAGAAAAATTATTGAATCGTGGATGCTGAAAGCGGCAAAAGCTACCTGCGACTTTTTTATTCAGTATACGCCTACAGACGGCGCCACTTACTGGGATACCGGCGCGCCCGGTTTAGTTCATCTGGGCGATTATCTTAACCGCCCCGCCGATCCGTTTAACCAATATGAACCCGTTGACAGCTCGGCTTCGGCTATCGGGATCCAGGGCCTGCTTCGCCTGGGTAAATATCTTCGCGAAAATGGCGATGCAACAGCAGGCGATACTTACTGGCAGGCCGGACTCACCGTTTTAAATACCCTTCTCGACGAACCTTACCTTAGTACGGATCCCCGTCACCAGGGCCTATTACTGCACACCATCTATCACCGGCCCAATGGCTGGGATAATATTCCTGAAGGCGCAACAATTCCTTCCGGAGAATCCTGTATGTGGGGCGATTATCATATCCGCGAAGCGGCGCTGTATGTTCAGAAGATCATTAACAACGAACCTTATTATACTTTCTTCAACTGCGTTAAATAATATGGCCAGCGAAATCACCGGTCTCTCTAACCTTTGCGTACACACGATAACGTTAAAGCCTTGGTCTATTGAACAAACGGCAGAAGCGCTGGCGGCAAACGGTATCGGCGGCATAACCGTATGGCGGGATGCATTAACGGGAAGAAATATTTCTTCAACAGGAAACAGGCTGAGAGAACTGGGTCTTAATATCATCTCTTTATGCCGTGGAGGATTTTTTCCTGCATTGAATGTGAAAAACAGGCAGACGGCCAT
>JBDTVL010000128.1:0-6873 GCA_040007215.1 Flavitalea sp. | reverse complement strand
AAATAACCTTTTTTCCTGTCGTCTTTAAGTTTCAGATCGATCGTTTTCGATTTCTTACCGTCATCAATACCTGTAAATGCCGACTGGTCGCTTTTTTTATCATATACCTGTACCTTATCTATAGAGGATGAAAGCATGTTCTTGGTAACAATGGTGGGATCGTCTGAGAAAAATTCTTCTCCATCGACCAAAACCTTCTGAACGGTTTCTCCCTGGGCGGTGATCTTTCCGTTCCGGTCTACCTGTATCCCTGGAAGTTTGCTCAGCATTTCTTCCACGCTGGCGCCTGCGGCCATATGAAAGCTATCCACCTTATATTCTGTTGTATCGCCTTTGATCCTGATAGCGGCAGCATTGGATACCACCACTTCCTGTAAAAGCTCTGCTTTCCCGATCATATTAATACTGCCAAGATCCAATGCTGAGGTATCTGAGATGGTCATTTCTTCCACATAATCAGCATAAGCCGGATACAAGACCATCAGCGTTATTTTGCCGGATGGAAGTTTGCTGATCATAAAATCTCCGTTTGCTTTACTCCTTATGAAAGAGATCAGGCTTGAATCGGATAGCCGTAAAATGAGAATGGATGCGTTCTGAAGCGGTTTTTTTTCTCCTTTATCGATTATAGCGCCCCGAATGCTTCCCGACTGGGCAAAAGCGCATATACATGACATGCCCAGTATAAAGATGATCAGCAGCGTTTTTTGCATTCCGTTTTATTCCTAAGGATGAGGGGTAAAGGCCTTATTGTAATAAGCGATAAATATTATTTAAAATAATTGCTTATCAACCTAATAGAAATTAATATTACGTTAAAATTTTTACAGGGATTCCTCCTCAGCACAGCATAAACTTTGTCTGTTATTTTTTTCCCTTACCAGAATAGAGCGCAGACGATACAAGTGATAAAAGCAGGCCAAATAAGAGCGCCCACCAGAAATTTCTTGCCTGGAATCCGTTAAGTAATTTATCGGCAATGATGATAATCAGTGCATTGATCACGAAAAGAAAGAGGCCCAGCGTTAGTATAGTAATCGGTAGCGTGATGAGCACAAGAAGCGGCCTCACAATAGCATTAAGAACAGCCAGCACGATAGCCAGTAATATGGCCGTCCAGAATGAATCGATCATGATACCGGATAAAATATAAGAAAGGGCAAAAGCCACGATTGACGTTACCAGTATGCGCATCAGAAGATTCATGATAGTCGTTTTAACAAAACTAAGCGTTTTATTCATTAAAGACCCTGGCGGCAACCTCCTTTGATGAATTAAAAAATACCATCCTTCACCATTCGATACAGTGCGCAAACCTCAATTATTTGTTTTTTAGTATGTTTACTTATTCAAATAAGCGCATTCAGACAGGGACCATTGAACAAAACTGTATTACATAATGAAAAAATGTTGCTGGCCAGCGTTGCTGGTGGCGATGAAGAAGCGTTCAGGGTATTATATGATCATTATGGTAAAAAAGCGCTGACTATTGCCAGGAAAATGCTGCATGCCGAGGCTGAAGCAATGGATGTTCTGCAGGAAGTTTTTATAAAAATATGGATAAACCGCGGCAAACTCAGCCAGGTGGATAATTTCAGCGCTTACTTCAATGCCATTACCCGCAACTACCTGTTTAATGTGCTGCGTAAAAAGTTAAATGAACAATCGGTACTCACAGAACTTACTTCGAATAGCCATTCGGCTGGCGCAGATAAACACGACCCGGTAACGATCCGGCAGTTAAGAGATGTTTTAAATAATGCTATTCATAAGTTGCCGCCCCGGCAACAGACAGTATTTGAGCTGAGCAGGCTGGAAGGGCTGAAGCAGGAAGATATTGCCGCCCGGCTCCAGATTTCGAGAGAAACTGTTAAAAGGCACCTGGCCGAAGCCGTTCGCAACCTCAGAAGCATGCTCGCTTCCGAAACCCATGTTATAGTTCTGCTGCTGGTTATTTGCCTACACTAATAATTTATTTATTTGCCGCTAACCCTTTTTTCCGTTCTGCGTGTCTGATGGTATATATCTATTTCAGGGCAGACTATTAACAACATATGAATACCAGATTAAGAACTCTTTTTGAAGGTTATATTAATAAAACTGCTACCGATGCGGAAATGCAGGAATTGACCGATATGATCAGCAACCCCGCCATGGCAGAAGAGTTGAAAGAATGGATAGGGATTGAGATGGAACAACCAGCCCGGGAGAATATTATTACTGCTGAGCAATCCGACTATATTTTTAATAAGGTCATTGGCCAGCCTTCATATCCCACGGAATCCATACCTGTCGCTGTTCACCAGGCTCATTTCCTCAAAACGGCCTGGTTTCGTTATGCTGCGGCCATCCTGATATTGCTGGCTGTTGGCGCCTTTTTCTTTTCGCTTACCCGATCCCGTAAAACTGTGCCGGCAGTAGTCATTGCGCCTGTAATAAAAGATATCGCTCCGGGCGGCAATAAAGCGCTGCTCACCCTTGCTGACGGAACGACAATCCTTTTAGACAGCGTTGCCAATGGAAGCCTTGCCCGGCAGGGAAATACCCAGGTAGTGAAACTGGGTAATGGCCAGCTCGTTTATAAAGTTACAGGCGCTGCTGAGCCGGTTGCAGGATTTAATACTATGTCTACCCCCAGGGGAGGGCAATACCAGTTACAGTTGCCGGACGGCACAAAAGTGTGGCTGAATGCATCCTCGTCTATTACTTATCCTACTATGTTTACCGGCGCTATCCGGGAAGTGGATATTAAAGGCGAAGCTTATTTTGAAGTAGCCAAAAACCCTGCCGCCCCTTTTAGGGTACACATTACCGGGAGATCGGGCAATGAGGCTGGTAAAGAAGTGGAAGTGATCGGAACTCATTTTAATGTGAACAGTTACCAGGATGAACCGGCATTAACGGTAACCTTACTGGAAGGAGCTGTTAAGATCGATAAAAACATGTTAAGACCGGGCGAAGCCTATAGCAATGGAAAGGTTAGCCAGGCAGATGTTGAGAAAGCGGTGGCCTGGAAGAATGGCTATTTCCAGTTTAATCAGGCAGATATTAAAACCGTAATGCGGCAGATAGCGCGGTGGTACGATGTGGATATTAGTTATGAAGGCAATATTCCCGACAGAAAATTTGGCGGCGATATATTAAGAGAATCTAATCTTTCGGATGTATTAAGAGGACTGGAAGTGAGCCAGGTTCATTTCCGGATCGAAGGAAAAAAACTGATTATTATGCCCTGATAAAAAAAGAGAATACGCTGACAACAGCTAAAGTAACGTTAACCAAAATAAAACCGCTCCGGGGTAGGATCCGAAGCGGCATATCGTTAAGGTTAACCAATAGTAACAATCATTTGCGGGACCGTTTATTTTTTAACCTAAACAAAGCTAAGTTATGCAATTAACTGCTCATTTTTCTGCCAGGGCTGTATCAAAGGCAGAAGCGAGCCGGGCCCGACGCCGGTTGTCGACCAAAACTTTACTGATTATGAAGATGACGTTCATCTTATTGACCGTAGCCATTCTCCACGTGAGCGCCGGCACCCTGGCGCAGAATGTAACGATTTCTGTAAGAAATGCCCCGCTGGAGCGGGTTTTCATGGAAATCAGGAAACAGTCGGGCTATGCCTTTTTCTTTGATTATTCATTGATGGAACAAGCGAAAAAAATAACGCTTTCCGTAAAGAATATGCCGCTCCACGATGCATTAACGTTGTGTTTTAAAGATCAGCCTTTTACTTACGAGGTAGTTAAAAAGAACATTTTTCTTAAACTCAAAATGCCTGTTCAGGGCAGATCAAACCCGCCTGAAATGCCGCTAATTATATTGCCCCCGCCTATAGAGGTTCATGGACGGATCATCAACGAAAACGGTGAACCTGTGGTGGCGTCAATAATAGTGAAAGGAACAAATATGGGAACCACTTCAAATACGAATGGAGAGTTCCAACTGAACAATGTTGATGAGCAAGCAACGCTGGTGATCACCGCCACCAATATCGATAAAGTGGAAATGAAAGTTAATGGTAAAAATGAATTGCTGATAAATGTGAAAATGGCATTGAATTCGCTCAATGATATCGTAGTGGTGGGATATGGCTCGCAAAGAAAAAGCGATCTCACCGGGTCTGTTAGCCGAATCAAAGGAGACGATCTAAAACTGCTGCCTACCCAGCGGGTTGACCAGGCCTTACAGGGACGCGCAGCGGGGGTTATGGTATTAAATACTGATGGAGCGCCGGGAGGCAATGCCATAGTCCGTATCCGTGGAACAAATTCTATTAACGGCGATAACAATGCCCTGGTGGTTATTGACGGATTGCAGGGCGGCAACCTGAATTCGCTGAACCCAAATGATATTGCTTCTATTGAAATACTCAAAGACGCTTCTGCTACGGCTATATATGGTTCGCAGGGCGCCAATGGCGTTATCTTGATCACCACTAAAACAGGAAAACTGGGAAAGCCGGTGATCAATTATATAAATGATCTAAGCTCTTCCACCGTGAAGAATTTTCCTGACCTGCTCAATGCCGCCGACTTCGCAAAGGAAATCAATAAAGTTCGGTTAGCCGTTAACGGTAACGGCAATACGCCGAGCCCAATATTTTCCGATGCAGAGATCGATGCCTTCAAAAAAAATGGAGGAACCAATTGGGTAGATGCGGTGTATCGTACGGCTGTCACCCAAAATAACCAGCTCTCCATCAGCGGCGCCGGCGATAAGATCAGTTATCTTTTATCGGGCGCCTATCTCAACCAGCAAGGTGTTCTCAAAAATTCAGCGTATAAAAGATACACTGTACGCGCCAACGTGAAGGGAGAAATAAACAAATGGGCAAGCTTTGGCGTGAACCTGGCCTGGTCTAAAGAAAATGCAAATTCTGCATTATTTGGCGGAGCGATCGATTATCCCGGCAATCCTATTGCCGGAGCCATAAGGTTTTCTCCAACCATTCCTATTTATGATTCGTTGGGCAATTACAGCAAGGCGGCGCTGAGGTATGCAAATCCTTCGCTCTGGAACCCTGTGGCAAGCACACTTGAACCTATCATTGATAATGGAACCATTCGAAATAACATCAATGCCTATCTCGATTTTAAAATACTTGATGGACTAACATTCAGAATATCAGGCGGATCAACAACGTTGAATGTTAGCAGGTTTAATTTCTACAATACCAATACCTATACCGGTTTATCCAAGAACGGAAGCGGACAGGTATATAATGAAAACAGTACTTACTTCCAGAACTCTAATATTCTTACCTACGATAAAACCATTAACAGGAGCCATTTCACTATTACTGCGGTAGGCGAACAGAAATTCACGAAAGATTTCTATTCAACAATAACCGGCAGCGGTTTCTCCGATCAGGATATTGGCGTATATGACCTGGGCGGAGCCAACCTGGTCACCAGCGCTTCCAATTATTCTGAAAGAGTGATCAACTCCTATCTTGGAAGAGTAAATTATATTTTTGATAATAAATATTTACTTACGGCAAGTATCAGGGCTGATGGCTCATCGGTTTTCGGAAGCGACCATAAATGGGGATATTTCCCTTCCGGATCGGTAGCCTGGAGAGCCTCAGAAGAAAGTTTCGTTAAAGACCTCAATGTGTTTTCAGATCTTAAGTTTCGTGCAAGCTATGGCGTTACGGGTAACCAGGCCATTAATCCATACCAGACGCTGGCGCATATTAATTCCGGATTCACCTATCCTTATTTTGGAACCAATGCAACAGATCTTGGTTTCTCGATCACTTCCACAGCCAATCCTAAATTAAAATGGGAAAAGACTGCACAGGCCGATATAGGCGTAGATATGTCATTACTGAAAGGAAGATTGACTTTAACCGCAGATTATTATAACAAACTGACTACTGACCTGCTTATTCCACGCGAACTGGCAACTTATTCCGGTTTAGCCAGTATCATCGACAATGTAGGTTCCATTCGTAATAAGGGTTTCGAGTTTTCAATTTCGGCTGATCCAATTGTAGGCAAATTTTCCTGGAGCACGGGCCTGAATTTTTCCGCTAACAGGGCCAAAGTGATTGAGATCGGCGATGCCGACCGCATCGGATTTTCTTCCGGAGGTTTCGGAGGTCAGAGCGTTAATAGCCCGTTCATGTACCTGGTAAAAGGACATCCTTACGGGGAGATGCTGGGATTTGGATACCTCGGCGTGTGGAAAGAAAAAGAAGCCACGGAAGCAGCTGCATTTGGACAGTTGCCTGGCGATCCACGTTATCGTGACATTAATGGAGATGGCGTGATCGATTTAAAAGATGAAATGGTGATCGGTAATTCGATGCCGAAATTTACTTTTGGATGGAACAACAGGTTGGCTTATGGCCACTTTGATCTTAACTTACTTATTACGGGATCGCAGGGCAATGATATTTTTAATATCACCAGGATAGCGCTTGAATCACCCGGGGGGACGGGAGCGGCATTATTAGATAGGTATTCTTCGGATAACCAGGATGCGAGTATTCCTGCCATCATTGATCAGCAAACGAGAGCTAATGCCGGATTATCCAGTAAAGTGAAGATTCCCGGAACTTCTTCCAATAGAAATTCCCGCTGGGTGGAAGATGGCTCCTATGTGCGTTTGAAGAATATTACATTTGGATATAATCTTCCTGCGGAAGCGGTAAGAAGAATTCATTTTACTAATCTGAGATTATATGTAAGCGCTACCAATCTGGTCACTATCACCAATTATTCCGGTAATGATCCAGAGGTAAGTTCCTACACAGGCAATGATGCGCAACTTGGATCCGATTTTAATAACTATCCGCAATCAAGGATATTGAATATCGGATTAAATATTTCATTCTAAAAATTACTAAAATGAAAATTTTTAAAT
>JBDTVL010000127.1:0-6903 GCA_040007215.1 Flavitalea sp. | reverse complement strand
CTTCCCGACCGCAGGGTCCATCCTTTTTTGTCGGTAACTATATGCGGACCGGCATTGCCGGTGTTAAAGAACCAGTCGCCACCGGGGCCGGCCAGTAGAGCATGCAGGGAATGATCATGATCTTTGCCGCCGAAGCCGGTAAGTAATATTTCTTTTTTATCTGGCTTATCGTCGCCGTTTTCATCGGTATATACGATCAGGTTTGGCGCGCAGGAAACAATTGTTTTATTGCCAATTACGGCTATGCCTAAGGGCGCTACCAGGCTGGTGTCCTGCACGTATAGTTTTGAACTGTCGGCTATACCGTCATGATCGGTATCTTCAAGGATCATGACCCTGTCGCCGGCAGGATGATGCAGGTAGCCGGCAGAGTCATGATTCGAATTCCGGTAATTGACCGCTTCGGTTACCCACACTCTGCCTCTTTCATCCACATCAATATTGGTGGGATTATAAAACATCGGCGACTCGGCCCAGAGCGTTACTTCCAGATCGTCGGGAAGATAGAAAGGGAGATCGGCGCCTGGTTTTTTTGTGGGTTGATTACAGGCATTCAGCAGGAATAAAATCGGCAGTATCCGAACCAGGTATCGTTTGATGTTCATCAAACGAATTTATACATTTTTATCATCGCGCGGAGCGCATCTTTTTTTCCATTGCTCGCGGAATTTTGTTCTTTCCTCATCGCTCATGTTCATCCATTTTTGTCTCCAGGAAGGGCCTCCTTTCCACGACCGTCCTTCATGGCCGCCGGGTTTTCCCCGGAAACCTCCTGAAAGGATGCGGCAAAGTACCAGCAGACCCACTGCCTGCCAGTAATTGAGTTGTTCTACATGCAGCACGGGGCTCACAATTGCATTCCATAACAGCATTACCGCAAAGCCCATTAAAAATGCAGCGGCAATGAAGAAGAGGGGGAAAAAAGCAAACGATATTTTTCTTCTGTTACGATTCTGCATAACCACAAAGTTTAATAATTTATGAGATCATTATATATAAATTCAAGTCGGGTGCGCAAATGCTGCACAGCATAACGTTTCCTGGAGATAACCGTTTTAAGGTTCTCCTGCTGCAGGTCGGCAATTTCCTGCAGGGTAAGCTCTTCCATTTCATTCAGCATAAACACTTCGCGTTGTTTCTCGGGCAGTTCATCAAGGGCAATCATCAGTTCTTCGCGGAATAACTGCCGAAGCTGTTCTGTTTCAGGCGTATCATTTGCGGCGCTGAGCATTTCCTGGAATCCTCCTTCCTGGCCAGCAAAGTCGAGGTCGTCGAGTAATTCATTTTTCTTTTTCCTGAAATTATCGGTGATCTTATTCCTGGCCACCTTGTACAGCCAACCGCTGACGCTTTCGAGGGCTTCTACTTCCGGACGCGCGCTGAGCTGGTACCAAACATCCTGTAATATATCCTCTGCATCTTCATCGGTTCGCACACGACTGCGGATAAAGCCGAACAATTGCCTGCCGTATGATTTTATGGTTTGAATGATATTAATTCCCGGTTCGGCCATTTCAGCCATAATGAACGCCTGTTTCCAAAGAAGACGTTCGTCTGGCGATTTTACTTTAAAGATGCAGAGATTTAGGGTAAAAGAATGCCTTTCCCGAAGGGGAAAAAGTTCTTTTGTCAATTGTCATAAAATTGTAAAATTTATTTAGCAATTGATATATATTTACGAAGTATTTATTTTTTGAGGTACCACACCCTGTTTTAATACATCAATCATGAAAAAGCTAATTGCCCTTGCATCTATCGTTGCGGTCATTATGATCTCCCTGTCTTTTGTTAAGGAAGATCCCACTCCGGGGTTCAAAAACCTGAAGGTATTGCCCAAAAATACTACCCACGATCAGATGGATAGTATCATGAAACACTTCGCTAAATCGCTGGGCGTCAAATGTAATTACTGTCATGTACGTACTGAAGACGGGAAACATCTTGATTTTCCAAACGATGGCGAGCCACATAAAAACGTTGCCCGGTCGATGCTGAAAATGACCGCTAAGATCAATAAAAAATATTTTGGTCACGGAGCCCCTTCCGTTACCTGCTTTAGCTGCCACAACGGAAAAGAAGAACCTGCATTATTCCCTGCTAAGGATAAGGACGATGAATAAAACGGAAGCTTCCGTATATTAACTTATTTTCTTAACCGATTTTGATTATGCGATTGTCATCTTGCGGCTTCCTGGTAAGCTTAAGCCTAATTATTGCCTGTAATAATAACGAGCCCGGTAAGCCACCCGTTTCAGAGAAGAAAACGGACAGCCTCACCGACGAACAGCGGCATCTTCCGTCCAATGCTTTGAAAGACCTTAAGGTTGCGGAAGGATTGCAGGTAAACGCTTTTGCTACCGAACCCATGCTTAAAAACCCCACTAATATTGATGTGGATGAACGCGGCAGGGTGTGGGTAACCGAAGCGTATAATTACCGGCCTGCTATCAATGGCAACCCGGTTAATCCCGACGGAGACCGCATCATGATACTTGAAGACCGGGATGGCGATGGCGTGGCCGATACGGCTAAAGTTTTTTACCAGGGCCCTGAACTTAATGCCCCGCTGGGAATATGCGTACTTGGCAACAGGGTACTGGTTTCCCAAAGTCCTTATGTATGGGCATTCTACGACGATAATGGCGATGATAAGGCAGACCGTAAAGAAATACTCTTCCAGGGTATCGGAGGAGAACAGCATGATCATGGTATGCATGCCTTATCCTTTGGCCCCGATGGCAAACTGTATTTTAATATGGGCAATGAAGGTCATACCCTGAAAGATAAAAATGGCAAAACAGTACTGGACCAGGATGGCGATGAAATTTCGCTGAAGAAATACAAGATGGGCCTCGTGTTCCGATGCGATCCCGATGGCAGTCATGTGGAATGCCTCGGACAGAACTTCAGGAATAATTACGAAGTAGCGGTGGATAGTTACGGCGCGATGTGGCAGAGCGATAATGACGACGATGGCAATCGCGGCGTACGCATCAATTATGTAATGGATTACGGCAATTATGGTTATACCGATGAAATGACCGGGGCCAGTTGGCAGTCTAACCGAACTAATATAGAAGATTCCATTCCCCTCAGGCACTGGCACCTGAATGATCCGGGCGTTGTGCCTAACCTGCTGCAAACCGGCGCAGGATCGCCTACGGGTATGGTGGTGTATGAAGGATCGCTTTTACCGAAGCAATTCCAGGGACAGATGATCCATAGCGATGCTGGGCCCAATGTGGTGCGTTCCTATCCTGTTACTAAAAAAGGCGCAGGTTATACCGCTACAGTAGTGAATATACTTAAGAATGAAGAAGACCAATGGTTCCGCCCCGCCGATGTTGGCGTGGCGCCCGATGGTTCCCTGATCGTTGCCGACTGGTACGATCCCGGAGTGGGAGGTCATGCCGCCGGCGATCAGCAACGCGGCAGGATATATAGGGTAGCTCCTCCGGGAACAGGATATGAAATGCCAAAGTTCGACTATACCACACCGTCAGGAGCGATAACGGCGTTGCAGAATGCAAACCTTTCTGCCAGGTATCATGCCTGGACAACGCTACAGGCAATGGGCGCCAAAGCCGTTCCGGATCTGGAAAAGCTTTGGAACTCTTCCGCTGATCAGCGCATGCGCGCCAGGGCTTTCTGGGCGCTGGTTAAGATGCCGGGTAATAATGAAACATTATATATCAACGACGCCATAAAAGATAATAATGCCGATATACGCATACTCGCGCTCAGGGCTGCTCGTGAGTCGAAGAAAAATGTTATAGGCGTGGTGAAAGCCCTGATGAACGATAACGACAAACAGGTTCTTCGCGAATGCGCCGTGGCGCTACATCATAATACATCGCCGGAAGCCGCTGCTATATGGGCTTCGCTGGCCGCCAAACATGATGGCAATGACCGCTGGTACCTCGAAGCGCTGGGCATTGGCGCCGATCAGCAATGGGATAAATTCTTTGCGGCATTTGTGAGCCTGGTGAAAGACCCGCTGCAAAGTCCCGCTTACCGCGATGTGGTATGGCGCGCGCGTTGCGAGCAGGCCGTTCCTTATTTAGCTTCACTGGCTAATCAGCCTTCGGACCTTTACACGCGGTTAAGATATTTCAGGGCATTTGATTTTCACACCGGCCCTTCGAAGTCGCAGTTCCTGGTAAAGATGATTGGTGATACTTCGGCGCATAACCTGGAATTTGATAAAGTAGTGCTTTATCATCTTGATCCGGCAACAGTAAAACGTTCTCCTGCGGCCAGCGCCGCGCTGCGAAAAGTAGTGACTTCGCTGGATGGCACGCCGGAATATTTAGAGATGGTTAAAAAATATAACCTGGTATCCGAGATGCCAAATCTTTCGCGTTTGGCGATAGAAAAACAGGGCGATGCTGTGGGTGAAGATGCTGCGGGTCTGCTGCTGGAACTGGGTGGAGAAAAGATGGTCTGGAGCGTGATAAACATCGCGGCTGGCGCTAACGGTATGGATACAACAAAAATTTTTGGTATGATCCGTTCCCTGGGTCATGTGGGCAGCGATAAATCGCTAAGCATTCTTCAGCAGGTAGCTTTTACCAATAAATATGCGCAGCCATTACGCCAGGAGGCGGCGCGGCATGTGGGCGAAAGCAATAAAGGCGAGGATCTGGTTATCGAGCTGCTCGACAGGCAAAAAACGCCCGCCGCCCTGAAACCATTGCTGGCAAAGGGTATAGCTAATTCCTGGCGCGGCGCAGTGCGCGATAAGGCCGCTGCTTATATTTCTGGAAGCGCTCAGCAGGTAGCCAGGAAAATGCCTTCTATGAATGAATTGTCGGGTATCAAAGCCAATGCGGCTCATGGCAAAGAAGTATTCAAAACCAATTGCGCTGTTTGTCACCAGGTAGGTAATGAAGGCGCCAATTTTGGTCCTAAGTTAACCGAGATCGGTTCCAAATTGCCTAAGGAAGGTGTTCTGGACGCTATACTACATCCATCTGCCGGAATCAGTTTTGGTTATGAAGGATGGGAGATCACGCTCAAAGACGGATCAACGCTGAATGGAATCATTTCCAGCAAAACGGAATCGGAACTGGAGATCCGGTTCCCTGGCGGCTCCAGCAAAAAATTCAAAACTTCTGAAATCGCTTCCCGTAAAGAAATAAAGGAATCCATGATGTCTTCAGGATTGCATGAGCTGATGAATGATCAGCAACTGGCCGATCTTCTGGAATACATGGCTGGCCTGAAGAAAAAATGACGGAACATTCGATGCAGATACTTATTGCCCCCAATGCTTTTAAAAACAGCCTCAACGCTATGGCTACGGCTATGGCTATACGTGAGGGGTTTGAGCAAAGCCGGCTGGATTGTGTATGCGAATGTTTTCCGGTAGGAGATGGAGGAGATGGAACGGCTACCCTGCTTATTCAACATGCCCAGGGAAAGGAGATAGCCTATAAAACGGTAGACGCATTAGGAAGAGCGCTGGATGGGTCTTTTGGCGCATTGACCGATAATACAACGGCTGTTATAGAAATGGCGGCTTCCTCAGGACTTCGGCAATTAGCGCCATCGGAATACAACCCGTTAAAGGCCTCCTCTTATGGAACGGGCAAGCTGATCATTGCGGCGCTTGATCATGGGGCGAAAAAGATTATCATGGGAATAGGCGGCAGCGCCACGGTTGATGGGGCCACGGGAATACTGCGGGCGCTTGGGGTGCGATTTCTGGATAGACAGGGACAAGAAATTACGGAGCTTCCCTCCAGGCTTTCTGAGCTGTCCTCTGTTGATATAACTGCTATAGATAACCGAATAGAGGAAACAGAATTTATTCTTCTTTGCGATGTCGAGAACAAATTGCTGGGGGCGCAGGGATCTGCGGCGGTATTTGCTCCGCAGAAAGGCGCTTCGCCGCAGGACGTTATTCATTTAGACAATGGCCTCCGTCAGTTTCGCGATGTTACATTTAAGCAAACGGGTTATGATATGGCGGAAGTTCTGCATGGCGGCGCCGCAGGCGGAACCGCCGCCGGACTGGCAGCCTTCTGCAAAGCCAGGCTGGTCAATGGTATTGAGTATTTTTTAGACATCACCGATTTTGAATCGGCGTTTACCAGGTCCGACCTGGTTATCACCGGCGAGGGCAGCCTCGACGAACAAACGCTGGAAGGTAAAGCGCCTTTTGGCGTGGCGAAACGCGCTAAAGAAAAAAATCTTCCCGTGATTGGACTGGCAGGAAAAGTTCCTTCCACTACTTCTGCAGATATGGATCATTATTTCGATGCGCTGTTGGCTATAGGCCATCAACCCAGCGACCTGGCTACCGCCATGAAACATACCGCAAGCGATTTAACCAGGACAGCGAAAGCGCTGGGTAATTTGCTGGCAAAGAAAAGATGATTGAAAAGGAATCCACTCACCTTCACCGTTCGCTTGCTTCACTTAAGGTTTCTTCACTTTTTAGCTAAGACATTCAGTCGCTGTAGAATTTATCTGCGCGTTTCCCTTTTTCAGGGAAACATGGATGATCAGGTTTCCAGGCATAGTAATAACTGAAAGTCGCTGCCCGGACTGAAAACCAAGCTTATTTAGCCCGTTTTCCTGACCACCGGATTTCAGGTATCTGGGATATCGGTTAATATCTAATCCGGGTGGGCATGATACGTGATCAAGACCTTACCGCTCCCACCAGAGCTTCATTCTTTCTCCATAGTATCTCTATTCCTTTTCCATAGTTCCTCCATTATTTAATGGAGGAACTATGGAGAAACTATGGAGAAAGAATGGAGGTTAACTGATGCCGCATAGGGTAACAAAGATTAGGAGATTGATCTTATTCTCTGTATTTGCTAAAGCAGGGACCATAAAGGATCAGGGAAGCCTTTTGATGTGTTTCCGTACATAAGCTGTATCTTATACGAT
>JBDTVL010000126.1:0-6926 GCA_040007215.1 Flavitalea sp. | reverse complement strand
GGCATAAGGCATATTGATCTTCTTTGCGCAATCAGATACAATTTCCTTGGCCTGTTTCTTTGTGCCTACAAACATGATCTTTTTTCCGCTGCGGGCAATCTGCTTCAGAACGCCTGCCACTTCCAGCAAACTTTCTGTGGTTTTATTCAGATCGATGATATGAATGCCTTTCTTTTCAGCAAAAATGAATGGCAGCATTTTGGGGTTCCACTTCTTGCGAAGATGACCGAAATGCACGCCTGCTTCTAGTAATTGCTGTTGTAATGAAGCGTTATTTTCCATTATGATGTATTATAATTTGAATGTATTTTAAACCACGCCCGTTGTATTGCAGGAATGAATACCAGACTAGCCAGTATCCTGAACCCGCAGATATTAACGCTTGCTGAACTGGAAGCTTCTTCTTGCCTTCTTGTGACCGAATTTCTTACGTTCAACTGATCTTGGATCACGTTTCAGCACGCCTACCGCTTTAAGCGCAGGACGGTACTCGGGGTTCAGCTCTACCAATGCACGGGCAATGCCCAGCTTAGCGGCTTCTGCCTGGCCTTTCATTCCACCGCCGGATGCATTGATCTTTACATCATATTTATCGAGCGACTGAATGGTTTTCATTGGCAGTTCTACCTGGTTCTGCAGGTACTGCAATGAAAAATATTGCTTGTAGTCTTTATCATTGACAATGATATTGCCCTGTCCTTTCGAAAGAAACACTCTTGTTACGGCTTCCTTACGGCGACCAACGGCATTTTTTTGCTTTTCCATGTATACTTACAATTAGAAAGTTAAAGGTTGTGGTTTCTGCGCTGCATGCTGATGTTCGCCTTCAGCATAAACAAACAATTTCTTGAACATCTTGCGGCCCAGGCGATTTTTTGGCAGCATACCTTTAACCGCTCTTTCAATAACCGCTTCCGGACGACGGCTTAGCAGATTCTTGGCAGTTTCGGCTTTCTGACCTCCGGGATAACCAGAGTAGGTAAGATATTCCTTATCCTCCAGCTTGTTACCCGTGAATTTTACCTTACTGGAATTAATAACAATAATAAAATCTCCGCAATCGACATGTGGCGTATAATAAGCTTTGTTCTTCCCTTTCAGGATCGCAGCTATCTTAGCGCACATACGTCCAACGGTTTGATTGGTACCATCCACAACATACCAGTTGTGTTTAACGGTAGCCGCATTAGCATGTTTTGTAGTGAAATGTAGTTTACTCATGAGTTCTTTTTTATACCTCTCCGCCAACCCGGGAGAAATAGTTTTAAAATGGAGCGCAAAGGTAAGGGCCTCAGTTGTAAATTCAGTGCTTTAGGAGAGAAATTTTTTATCGTCCCTTTATAATCAATTGATTTTCAATAAAAATATTGCGCATTTTGAAATATCTTCGGATTTTATTCCCCAAAATGTTCCTCCGATCTCTGATCAACGGGGCTTTTTAAACGCCACCACCTTTGCGCTATCATTATTCCGGGCTATGATAAAAGCCTCTTTTGCACCAGGGCCGGACCCGCTCAATCCGGTTTTTCCTATAATGATCTTTGCAATATGACGAGCCTGCCCCAAAAACTTCAGTCCTCTTACTCCTTCACTTCCGAATTTTCCTTTACCGCTATTAATGATCAGGGTTCCGAAATCGCCATCATACCTACCCATCTCCACATTACTCTCAAAAAAATTACCGGCCAGCAGCAGGTCGGAAAGACTATCGCCATTGGCATTGACCATTACCGCATCGCGGTAAGTAGATAACTGCGCTTCCCAGGGCATAGCTACCAGGTCAAAATGTAGCCCGCCCTTGTTTATCAACAGGGCATTGGCGAAATAATCGGCTGTAAACAGCTCGCTGCCGCTAAGTTTTTTGGGCGTCAGTATCTCTTCCAGCGAAGCCTTCGCAAAATCCTTTGCATAGATAAACCGCTTCCTCAGTGTAGGGATCTGCTTCTCCAGTTCCGATTTGCTGGCAAAAGGAATCTCTTTACCGCCCAGGTAATAGGTCAGTATCTGCTCTTTTTTGCCATTATCGTCAAAGTCATTATAATATAGCCTCACTGGCTCTTTTTCAGAAGCCTGCAAACGGCTGTTCAATCCCAGGTTACCTGCCGCCAGGTCAATATTCCCATCGCCATTAAGATCGCAGGGAAGGAGAAAGGTCCACCAGCCTTTTTTATCGCTCAGTATTTTCCGGGTAAACATTCCCCTGTCATTAATATAGGCGTCTATAGTTCCCCATTCGGCGCAAATGACCAGGTCAGGATCATTATCCTTATCTATATCTATCCATACGGCATTAGTGATCAATCCTGCGTAGGATAACCCCGGGGCAGTTGATTCCGTGATATCGGTAAATTTCCCCTTCCCATTATTCAGCAGCAGGTAGGACCGCGGAATTTTTCCGTACTGTCCCGGAACCGTTCTCCCGCCGATAAAAAGATCCGCATAACCATCGCCGTTAATATCCGCCGCGGTAACGCAGGAAGCGGTTACAAAAATGCCCGGAAGGGCCTGGGTATCTTTCAGAAAAATTCCTTTCCCATCATTTAAGTATAGCCTGGGGGCAAGCCGCCAGTCGTTCTCAGCATATTCATTGCCTCCGCTAACGGCTACCAGGTCGGGAAAACCGTCATGATTAATGTCTGTAAAACAGGCGTCTGTCGTTTCGAAAGCGCTATCCCTGATCAGCGCAGGCTGCGCCGACAATAAAAATTTTCCTTCGGGGCCCTGCGTAAAAATGGCGTCTGGCGATCCTTTTGCCGATCCGAAGAAAACATCTTCGCGTTCATCACCATTGATATCCGCAATGACTAATGCAGGCCCTTCGGCGGAGATCATATGCGGAATGAGCGACTCCCTGTCGAATTCCACAAAACTATTTTCCCTATGCGCATAATCTATACCTGTAGAAGAAGTAATATCGGCCATTGGAGCTGCGGCATGCCGCGTGAACCCGGAGATATGCCTGTAGTCGAATACCGGCAGCCCTTTTTTATACTTTTCGGTAATGAACGCCCTGGTTGAATCTGTGGGTAAAGGCTGGTAAGTATTATCGGGCCATATCAGGAACATTGAGTCAACCCTGGAACGACCGATCCCAATAAGCATTGGCCCTTCCATACTCGACTGGAATCCATGCACCGGAAATTTTTCATATGTTCTTACGCCCCGGTTCGCATATACCACCACTTTAGCGCCTACGGCATTTATATTCAGGGGCGGTCCATCCAGTTTTACTGAAAGGAATGTTGCCATCGAGGAATCGTCAAAAGTATTTCGGTACAGCAGGGCGTCGTCATCAATATTATTAACTATAATATCAAGATCCCCGTCGTTATCAAAATCCGCATATATAGCTCCGTTAGAGTAAGTAGGCTGATCATTTCCTACTTTGTCGGCCAGGTCTTTGAACTGGAAGTTCCCTGAATTATGAAAAAATTTATTGGGGATCTTTATCTGCGGAAATTTATCGATCAGCGCTTTATCTGTTTCTCCCTGGTTAATATCATGAATCTTTTGCTGTATCTCCTGGTCGGAGAGATAATTGATGTAATCGATATCGTTCATTCTTTTGGGAATGCCATTGGAGATGAACAGGTCTTTTAATCCGTCATTATCAAAATCCATCCACAGCGGCGACCACGACCAGTCGGTAGCCGCGATTCCTGAATAAAGCCCTATTTCGCTGAAAGAGCCATTCTGCCGGTTATACTGGAGATTGTTGCGCGAATACTGATAATTATAACCATATTTTATTTTCAGGTTAAAGATATCATAAGCATCGCCGCCCAGCGATCGCTTCAGCGCCTCAGGATAAGGCGTAAGCATATCCATGGAAATGATCTCCGGGTAGCCGTCATTGTTAGCATCGGCGGCATCCACGCCCATAGTGAACTGGCTGGTATGCATAACCGAAGCCGCCGATTCATCCTTAAAGGTTCCATCATGCTGGTTTATATACAGGTAATCATTTTCATGAAAATCATTGCCGATATAGATATCCGGGTAGCCGTCTATATTGATATCAGTTACCACAATACCCAGTCCGTAGCCAATCGCCGAGCTATTGATGCCTGTTTCCCTGGTCTGATCGGTGAAAACATTCCCATCATTACGATACAGTCGGCTGCCGTTAACCGGGTGATAGGTATTGAGGAATTCATTGCGGGCGCGGAAAACACCGCTTTCATTTACAGAATGATTCAATAAAAAAATATCAAGGTCGCCATCCATATCATAATCGAGAAAAGCCGCCTGCGTTCCGAAACCGGAAAAATCGAGGCCGTATTCTTTTGCCTTATCTATATAATGCGGTATGCCATCTTTATCAATGCCCTGGCAAACAAGAAACTGGTTATGGCTATTTAGTATCCTGAATTTACCCACCCGCGACACATAGATATCAAGCATCCCGTCGTTATTGATGTCTACGATAGAGATGCCGGTACTCCATCCATTATCGTCAGGTATCCCGGCAACCCTTGTAACGTCTTTGAATGTCAGTCCGCCCTGGTTAAGGAACATTGAGTTGGAACCCTGGTTGGAAGAAAAGAACACGTCTGTCTTTCCATCATTATTAAAATCGCCGGCGCCCACTCCCGCGCCATTATAGAAATACATGTATTTAAAAAGATTAAAAGAATCGGTTGAGGTGAGTCGGTTAGCAAAGTGAAGACCGGTAGCGCCGCTTTGTAAAACCTCAAATAAAGGGGTGGGCTTATTAGTTGTTTCGCAGGCTAAAAAAAAAATGCTCATAGCCGCAAAAAATAAAACGCTTTGCTTATGCTTTCGATAACTCATACAATAGTTTCGATTACAGGTTCGGGGAACAGCGCTTTATTAAAAGAATATAATTTTCCGGGGCGGTGCGATACATTTACTTCAAGCTCGTCAATATCTATTAGCCAGTCCATCAAAAAGAATTTTTTCCTGAAATTTCTTCTGTCCATTTTTGTGTTGAGGATAGATTCGTATAAGGTTTGCAGTTCTCTCAGCGAAAATTTCTCGGGCAGCAGGTTGAAGATGACCGGGCTTTCCAGGATTTGGCTGCGCAGACGTTTCAGGCAGGTCTGGAATATCAGCTCATGATCGAAAGCAAGACCGCAGATCTCATTTACCGGGCGCCAGTGTAATTCATTATGGGCTATCCTGAGGTGATGATGTTTAATATTAACCAGCGAATAATAGGCGGTGGAAATAACCCTGCCGCCGGGATGCCTGTTGATCTCGCTGAAGGTAAATACCTGTTCCAGGTAAACATCGCTCAGTCCTGTTCTTTCTTTTAAAACGCGGTAAGAGGCGTTTTCAAGATTTTCATCAGGCCGCACCAGGTCGCCCAGCAGCGACCATTTATCTTTGTACATCTCCAGGTCGGACTTGATCAGCAGTATCTTCAGTTCACTGTTGAGAAAACCAAAAATAACGCAGTCCACAGAAATGGCTGCCTGGAGAAAGCCGGGTTCGGACGGATGCTGCTGGTGAGCGCTTATCTTGTTCAATGATCCCATGAAATAATTCTGAAATGTAAAAGTAAAATTTTCTATTTCTCTCTTCGCACAGGTCAATCTTAAATTTAGAAATTGGTAAATTCGTTTAAATGTACTCAAAAGAGGAAATAGTTCAACTAGAAGAATCCAGCCGCCGGTTGCTTAAAAATATTTCCGATACGCAATCGGCTATAAAACATATCGGCGAACTGCGCGATGCGCTTAGATTTCATGAATACCGGTATTATGTGGAAACCGATCCCCTGCTGGCCGATTACGAATATGACCAGTTGTATAAATTACTGGAAAGCATTGAAAAAGAGCTGCCGGCGCTGATCACACCTGATTCGCCAACTCAACGTGTAGCCATCGAATTGACTAAAGACTTTTTTACCGTTCCTCACCTGGTTCCCATGCTTTCTCTGGAAAACAGTTATAATGAAGAAGATCTGCTGGACTGGGATCGCAAGGCCCGGGAAATGTCGGGGCTTGACCAGATAGAATATTGTGTGGAACCCAAGTTCGATGGAGCCAGCATATCGCTGATCTATGAAAACGACCAGTTGCTGCGGGGAGTGACCAGGGGTGATGGTATTGAAGGAGATGATATCACCGCCAATATCAGGCAGGTGATGTCGGTGCCCTTATCGGCGCAATTTTCGAAATATGGCATTCAGCAGATTGAGATCCGCGGGGAAATATTAATGAGCAAGGCCAGCTTCAAAAAATATAATGAATGGCTGGCCGGACAACAGTCGCCTCCGCTGGCCAACCCGAGAAATGCGGCTGCAGGGGCGCTGCGCATTAAGGATCCTAAAGAAGTAAAGCGGCGAAACCTTGAAGCATTCCTCTACCATATCAGTTATGTTTTGCTTCAGGGTAAAAAGGAGATGCCCACCCAGTTAGCCACTCATGCCGGTTCGCTGAAATTTCTCTGGAACCTGGGTTTCAGGAGCCCGGAGAAAGAGAAAAAAGTAGTAAAAGGCATTGCCGAAACGCTGGCTTATTGCCATGAATTTGAAGAGAAACGCGACAGGCTTCCTTATGAGATAGATGGGATGGTGATAAAGGTGAATAACCTGGAGCTACAGGAAAAACTGGGTATGACCACGCATCACCCGCGCTGGGCAATGGCCTATAAGTTCAAGGCCAGGCAGGCTACCTCTACATTGCTGCAGGTAGACTTCCAGGTGGGCAGAACAGGGTCTATTACTCCAGTGGCCAAAATAGAACCTGTAGCCATAGGCGGCGTAATAGTAAGCTCGGTATCTCTTTTTAACGAAGAGATAATCCGGGAAAAAGACCTGATGTTAGGCGATACGGTGCTGGTGGAAAGAGCCGGCGACGTGATCCCATATATCGTAAAATCACTCTCGGATACCCGTACAGGTAAGGAAAAGAGTATTGTATTCCCCACAATATGTCCCATCTGCAAACACCAACTCG
>JBDTVL010000125.1:0-6931 GCA_040007215.1 Flavitalea sp. | reverse complement strand
CAGATCATTTACTGTTTCGCCATTAATAGTGATCTCCATGGAATTATAATCGCAAAGCAGGGTTCCCTTATCTCCTTCGAACCAGGCGCCTATTTCGCGTTTTGCCGCCCATGGCACATCGGGAGGTTCATGCGTCCAGTATAATTTAAGTCCATCGAATTCATAATCTACATCCATCCATTTTGGCGCATCGCCGATACCGTCAGATGCCTGTCCCCGGGCAGAGATACTTTTCAGCCCCTGCGGATCAAGCGACCAGAAAACAATATCAGCAATATGACACCAGAAATCAGCAAATATGCCGCCGGAATAATCGAGAAAATACCGATAGTTGAAATGACATCTCTGCGGCATATAGTCTGCATAAGGCGCAGGCCCCAGCCACATATCCCAGTTCAGGTTTTTAGGAGGCGCCTGTATCTGCGCTGGTCCCAGGTCGGGAGGAAAACCGGTTTTCCATAAACGTGCTGTATGCACTTTACCAATAGCGCCAGAACGTATGATCTCCACTACGCGATGATAGTTATCAGTGGCATGTATCTGGTTGCCCAGTTGAAATATACGATTGTGCCGGTTCAGGCTTTTAAGCATGTGCTGACCTTCCTTTACATCATAGGAAAGAGGCTTTTCTCCATACACATCTTTTCCTGACTGGAAAGCAAGCGTAGCGATCTGTGCATGCCAGTGATCAGGAGTGGCGCAGGTGATAGCGTCTATATCTGAACGATCAAGTATATGCCTGAAATCGCTGTATACCTGGGCGGTGGTCCCGGGTTTAAGCGAGTTAAGACTTTTCAGCGTGGAATTCAAATGGTCTTCATCAACATCGCAAAGCGCCACGATCTCTACTTCGGGTAAAGCGGCGAACCAGTTCATGTGATTATTACCCATTCCGCCAACGCCAATATGCGCAATGCGCAAACGATCGCTTGGCGCTACTTTTTTAGCCATTGCGGGCAAAAAGGCTAAACTTAAAGCGGCGGCTCCGCCCTGCTGTAAAAAGATTCTTCGGTTAATAGCATTCATGTGCTAGATGATGTTTAAGAATTATCAGATCGTTTATTCTATGAATTTATGATTTTATCATTAGGTTTCAGCAATTTTAAATGAAGAACCCGGAGCAGGCGGTTTGTTAACGGGAATGTAACATGCCTGGCGTATTTTTACACGATCAATATAGGGTATGAATAAATTTTTAACAGCCTTCTTTTTAGCGCTGCCTTTTTTAACGCAGGCTCAACAAAAAGAAACAAGAACCATACTGTTTTTCTTCGACGGCCTGCGGCCGGATTATATCACTGAAAAAGGAATGCCTCATTTGTATGCATTCAGCACAACAGCCGCCTATGGCAGAAAGCATCATAGTGTGTTCCCCACCGTTACCCGGGTCAATGCCGCTTCTTATGCCACAGGCAGTTACCCTGGAAGGCATGGACTAATGGGCAATGCCGTGTATTTCCCCCAGGCTGATCCGGCAAAAGCATTGAACACCGGCAATGCCTCGAACCTCCAGAAAATAGATTCAGTAATGAATGGGCATTTACTGACCGCCATTTCCCTGGGAGAAATGCTGCAGGCGGAAGGAAAGCAAATGATGGTGTTCAGTTCGGGATCTACCGGCCAGGCTTATCTGCAAAATCATAAAATCTGCGGCTCCATTATCAACCCCGACCTTATCTTGCCTGTTTCTATTAAAGACGAAGTGTACCGCGCAATAGGATCTCCGCCTGCCGATTTTACGCCCAATAGCGCCAGGCATAAATGGATTACAGACGCCCTGATCAGGTTCGGCCTGGCCGATGATGGACCAGTGCTCAGCGCTATCTGGCTATCCGATCCGGATGGAGCCGCGCATGAATATGGTATAGGCTCACCGCAGGCAATCGCTTCGCTGAATGCTGTTGATGAACAGTTTGGCCGCGTAATACAAACAATAAAAGAAAAAGGTCTCAACGGAAATATCAATATTATTGTTTCTGCAGATCACGGATTCATTACCTGCAATGACCAGGAGAACCTACAGGAACTGCTGATACAGCGCGGACTCAAGAAGGATGAGCTGTCAGATGATGTAATTCTGGCAGACGGAGCGCTGTACGTTAAAGACCACGATCAGCAACGCATTCTCGAAATTATATCCCTTCTTCAACAGCAAACATGGGTAGGTGCATTGTTCACGAAAGGAAAAACGCCTTCCGATACAAAAGGCTGGGCGCCGGGAACGATCGCTTTCTCAGCGATTCACTGGGATCATCAACAAAGAGCGGCGGATATACTGGTGGATGTTAACTGGAATGACGAAAAAAATATTTTCGGCTATCCCGGAACTTCCTTTGCAGGAGGCGTAGCAGGGCATGGAGGAGCAAGTCCTTACGAAGTGCATATTCCCCTGCTGGCATCCGGACCGGATTTTAAAGGGTCATTGCTCAGCGACCTGCCCACGTCAAATGTGGACATCGTGCCAACAGTATTATACATCCATCATATAGCCGCAGCGCCAGAGATGGATGGAAGGATCATGTATGAATTATTGACCAATCAGCCATCCCGAAAAATATTAAAAGTACAAAAGGAAATTATACAGGTATCCAGCGGCAGTTATGCCTTGCAACTATACAGGTCTGTTCTTGGAAAATACCAATACGTGGATTTTGCAAAGGTTAAGAGAGGCAAATAAACTTTGGCCAGGTTGGAATTTTCATCTCGCAGGACCCCCATACAATTATTCAAGGCTAGCTGATGGCTTCTGCAATACCAATATGGCCTGCTTTAACTTTTCAATTTCTGCCTGCTGCTCTTTTATAGAAGCTACCAGTATCGGTATTAAACCCGACTCCTGCACAACTTTAATAGTGGAATTCCGGTAGGTATTTTTACCAAACATATAAGGCACGGATCTCCTGCTTACCAGTTCAGGAAATACAGACTGTATTTCATCGGCTATAAAACCATACTGCTGTCCGGATTTCAGCCGAAGATGTTTAAATTCAGCGGTATTATACTCGAAGCTTCTGGGCTCAAGAAGCGCTAACTTTTGTAAAGGATTATTAATGGGCGAAATATTTCTTTTAAGAGAAATATCCATTATATCCTGCGACCGGGCGGTTAATGAAAGAATAATAACAGAACAAAATAAATATATTTGTTTCATAACAATATTTTTTAAGTTGCAGGTAGTTAAACTTCATGCAATACTCATAAGAAACGCCTGCATGAATACAGAAATGGAAATGAATCAATTTAAAATAAGCTGCAAATTTCCGGAGGAGGGGTAAAAACGGGAATAAAGGAGCTATAGAGGCCGGCGTGAAAATGCGCATATCTTTTTGGCGCCTCATTTATAGTAGTCGTTAAACAACCCAGGCCCGTATCAGCAGGCTGTAGAAATGACTTCTCCGGTATAGTTTCTTCAGCTTCTTTTCCGGTATTACCCGGTTCCGCATCATTAACCAATTCCACATTGGGTATTTCGGTAAAAAAATCAAAGCTGAGTACGCTAAACGAGAGGGCAGTTTCCAGATAAAAAACCGCCATGATAAAGCAGGCAATGATATGTCTGGATTTTATTGTCATCGTTAGCAACAAATATACATAAATGATATTTTTTAAATAAACCAGGCCGTAATTTTTGGCATTATTTTATACTTTTCTAAGGAATATTAAAATAGCGCTCGGGTATTACCATTAAGCTCCCGAAAATCTTAATCTTACAAATTCGGGACTTTGCCTGCAAAAACCGCTTTACTTCAGCAGGCCTTCAGCCGATCTCTTTACATCTTCCGTCTTTCCCATTTCTGTTTGCTGACTTCATATATAAAATTCAGTTGCTCAGGCTCTCCATAATAGGCTATTACCGTTTCAGCAATTTTTTCAGCGCCTATACGAACAATAGCCACTTGTGAACGGAAATTGTTTGCCCCTATATGAAAGTACACTTTGGAAACGAATTGAAAGATGTAATCGAGCATCAATGCTTTTACAAGGGGATTAAAGCCGGCGCCCCAATATGATTTAGCATAGAAGGTATAGCCGATGGATATACTGCTCTCTTTATCGTTGAAATTATAATAACGGCAACTGCCAGCAATATTTCCTGTTGCCTTATCAATAATCTTAAATGCGCCCTTGCTTTGTATGGCTCCTTCAAAAAAAATGCTGAATATATCTTTTCTCCAGCGATCCTTGTTGGGATGCTGTTCCCATATTTCAGGATCCGAGGCAACATTATATAAATCATCAAAATCCATTTCCTGCAAAGGATAAAGAATCACTTTTTCATTTTCCAATATTGGTTGGATATTTATATTCATTGTGCAGGTCGTATTACAACAATATTTACAAGCTTTCTCTTAAGCCTTTTAACTTTTGCGAAATCACTCATATTGTAATTTTTTTTTCAGAAGAATACCTGGCAATTTATAATCAGCGGTGGCATAATTGAAAATCAACAATTCGAATGAAATATCCATAACCGGGTATTTCTCCCAACCGGCAAAATCAAAATGCCACCATTCATCAGCAACCGTTAAAAACCCGTGACTCAACATCATGGCTTTTAATAGTTCCCGGTTTTTTAATGCCTCGGCATCAGATGTCGGATAGTTACTGTTAGATTCTTTGGTAAAACTATCATACGGAGTAGGCATCTTCAATTCTTTCCCTGTTTTCAAATCCAGTAAGGTCAGATCCACTGCGCAACCCCTGTTGTGTTTGGACCCTGTATAAGGAGAAGCTACAAAGGCTGTATCGTGATACTGTTCATAGAATTTTACAGTCACGGCATAAGGTCGGTAGCCATCGAATATTTTCAGACCAACGCCCTTTTTATTCAGTTCCCCTTCGATGGCCTTTAACGCTTTTGCGGCAGGAGCCCGCATGTAAGCGGCGGCTATCCGGTATACGGGCTGTTTCATCAGGTTGTCGCTGGTAGCATAACGGATGTCAAGAGCTATACCTGGTATTTCCTTATCCAGCGCAATTAATTCCTGGTTGTGATCCCCAATAACCAAAGCCCGGTATTCAGCTATGCTGGATACCGTTTTCAATCTATATTTAAGAAAATTTGAATCAGAGTCCAAGCGAAACATTTTCGTCATTTCCCATCGGTCGCCGCAGGAAACAAAGACCGCTATAGGATCGTTGCCATCAGTTGTTTGTAATGCAGGCCTCCCTGTGGTAATCTTGGACGGAAAACCATACGCAGTAAGGACAAATATCATTCTCAGCAAAACAGACGATATCATAGTAATGATTATTTACGTGTCTAACAGCAAAGCCAATCCAATTTGCCGGATAAAAATTAGTAAGCATCATGCCAACCAAACTTTTTAGGCTACAGGCATGAAGCTTACCATGAAATACCCTTAATAATTTGGATTTGTTTTAACAATACCATTCCATCCACCACACTCAGACGCTCCCGGCTCAAAGGTATAGGGAACAGTTCAACAATTGTATTCGCCTTGCGAAGATCAGTTTTCGCTTTAAAAAATTAACTTCATTGTACACGACCTTTAACCATACAATAAAATAATATGGCAGATATCATTCATCGTATCGGTATTAAATCGCCTGCTACCCAGGTTTACAAGGCATTGACAAGCATCCATGGTCTCGCAAACTGGTGGACAGAAGAAACGGAAGGCGATGGTCATACCGGAGGAAAGATTATATTTCGTTTCAGATCAGAAACAGGAGATATAAAGGGTGAAATGGCGATGGAAGTAAAAGAACTTATTCCCCGAAAATCCATACAATGGCTTTGTATAGATGGACCGGAAGAATGGATTGGAACAACTATCAATTTTAATTTGTCAGAGCAGGACGGTCAAACCATTATTCTATTCGGCCACAGAAGCTGGCGGGAAGCCGTTGAGTTTACCGCTCACTGCAGCATGAAGTGGGCTGTGTTTCTTTTAAGTTTACGGGAATATGTAGAAACAGGAAAAGGAAAACCCTCGCCGCATGATCTGAAAATTGATAACTGGAATTGATTAAGGAAAAGTTCTGTTGTGTTATCATAGAATGGTCAGCAATATTATTAATGTCCATTGTGCCGATATGAACAATTGAATAAGAATCAGGCTAAAGTAAAAAATGCAAGCGACATGTTGCTGGAAATATTGAAGGATGGTTTTATCGGTTAAGGGCGCTTGTCATGTACAGGAATCTTTTGCGTTTAAACTATATAAACAATTCAATGTTTTTCTAGTAAATTTGAAATGTGGATCAATTACGATTGTAATAAGTGTTCAACGCAAACAACTATAATGAAGAAGCTCTTCTGGAGCGCCTGAAGGCGGGCGATGAAGCGGCTTTTACCGAAGTGTATAACCGTTATCACCGGGGCATTTTTGCGTATGTGTTGGATTTTGTGAAAGTTTCGGAGATGGCCGAAGATCTTACTCATGAAGTATTCATGAAAATATGGGAAGTCAGGGAACACCTTACCATTAACAGCTCATTTTCAGGTTATTTATACCGTGTTTCCCATAATAAAGCTATAGATGCGTTGAAGAAAATGGCCAAGGATAAGGCGCTTCACACAGAAGCATTCACCTGGACGAAGTCCAGATTGCAGGAATTTAATAAAGATAAAGAGCAGGCCAGGCGTTATGAAGATCTTTATTTAGAAGCCGTTTCGGTTCTTCCTCCACAGCGTCAAAAAATATTTATCCTCTGTCGGGAGCAAGGTAAAACTTATGAAGAAGCGGCTACTGAACTGGGTATTTCGCGAAATACCGCCAAGCAACACATGATATTGGCTATGCGTTTCTTACGTAATTACCTGATCGAAAAGGGCGCCTTGATGGCCCCCATGATCATATTTGAGATAATTTTCTAAATTTTATTCCCCCCATCTATCCTGTTTTCTATTTTTTCAGTCATTTATAAAGGCGGTGATTTATTTCGCTTCCTGATGGGCTATGAA
>JBDTVL010000124.1:0-6934 GCA_040007215.1 Flavitalea sp. | reverse complement strand
CAACGTAGGCTGCGCCGAGAAAACCGGTGCAGCAAAGCAGGTCGCCGGGTTTGGCGGTACTTCTCCTTACAATTTTTTCAGGAGTGATTTCACCGATAGCCGTAACGGAAATAACGAAACCTTTTTGGGAAGAGCTGGTATCGCCGCCGATGAGGTCAACGCCATAAGCAGCGCAGGCTGCATAAACGCCTTCGTAGAATTCATCGAGCGCTTCGAGGCTGAAGCGATTGCTGAAGCCAATGCTGAGCGTTATTTGCGTAGGCGTGGCATTCATCGCATATATATCGCTGAGGTTGACCACCACGCTTTTATACCCGAGATGTTTCAGCGGGGTATACATGAGGTCGAAATGAACGCCTTCTATAAGGAGGTCGGTGGTGATAACGGTTTGTTTACCGAAATGGTCTATTACCGCGGCATCATCGCCCACGCCCAGTATGGACGAAACATTCTGGAGCTCGATATTCCTGGTGAGGCGCTGAATGAGGCCAAATTCGCCGAGCGCTGATATTTCTGTTCGCTGATCCATTCCTTAATTTGAATTTATAATTATTTCCCTTTGATCCACGACAGCAGTTCATCATGAATTTTTCCGTTCGATGCTACGATCTGCGGTTTGTAAGGAGAATAATATTCGCCATCGAAATGAGTAACCCTGCCACCTGCTTCTTCCAGTATGATAAATCCTGCGGCGCTATCCCATGCCTGTAGTTTGTGTTCAAAAAATCCATCAAACCTGCCTGCTGCCACCCAGCAAAGATCTATGGCTGCAGAGCCCATTCGGCGAACAGGAACTCCTTTCCGGATAAAGCGTTCGAACACTTCCAGCGGACTGTTAGGCGTGTCAAGATAGGTATAGGGGAAACCGGTTACCAGGCAGGCATCCATCACCGTAGCTTTATCGCTTACGTGAATGGCTTCGCCATTGAGAAATGCGCCCTTACCCTTTTCTGCAATAAAAAATTCCTTCAGCAATGGATTGTACACGGCGCCCATGATCATTTTGCCCTGGTGTTCAAGGCCAATGGAAACGCAACATAAGGGAATACCATGAGCATAGTTGACAGTTCCATCGATAGGATCGATGATCCATTTATAATCAGAATCGGTGGCTGTTTCGCCCGATTCCTCGCTTAGGATAAAATGATTGGGGAACTGCTGCTGGATGGTTTCCATGATAGCTCTTTCCGCAGCATGATCGGCTTCGGTAACCAGGTTATTGATACCTTCTTTATTGGTGACCTTTAGGGTTTTACTGTTAAAATATCTTTTAAGCACGTCGGCTCCGGCTTCCGTGGCATTGATTAGCGTTTCTTTTAGCATGCGCAAATATAAGTATCAATTGCCTAGTAGCGTTTAAGCAAGCATAAACGTGTTTCTGCGGAATTTTAAGGAGCAGAATCTTTCATGTGTATGAGGTATGCAGGTCCGGGATGTTCCTGCATATAGCTGATCAACTGGCTGGGAGGAGATCCGGGCCCTTCACATAATATAATTTTATCCGCATCTTCTGTACTGGGCATTAATTGTTTGCTTGGGTCGCCAGAAAGGATAGCTATTTGTCGTGCGGCATTTCCTTCATCACCCCATACCTGTATTCTTTCCGTTTGCGACATGGAGGAGCCGGTTTTCTGTAAACGGGTTCTTACCTGTTCAAGCAGGGCGCGGGCATGAATACCGGCCTGTAGAATCATACCGCCGAAAGCCGGAGCGCCCGAACGGAAATATTTTTCTACAAACTGATCCATTGCCTTATAGAACTGTTTAATATAAGCCGCATCCCTGATTGTACTTTCTCCTTTGTAGTGAAGGATGATGATGGCGGGATAATAATAATTTTTATACCCTGCCCTGCTGATGCGGTAACTGAGGTCGATATCTTCGGCATACATAAAAAAGCGCTCATCGAAGCCGCCGGTTTTATCAAGGGTTTCTTTTCTGACAAACATAAAAGCGCCGGAAAGTACGTCTACTTCATGCGTTTCGTTTTCAGAGAGATGGCCCAGGTAATATTTTGCAAATCGTTTTGATCTGGGCGCTGCGGCGCTTAAGCCGGTCATTTTCCAGAGCGATACCTGCGGAGAAGGAAAGCCTCTTTTCGACTCTTTAAGAAAACGCCCATGTCCATCGATCATTTTTACGCCTGTGGCGCCAGCCTGCGGATGGGTTTCCATAAAGAGAATACATTTCTTCAGTCCATCTTCGGGGATGATCGTATCGGGGTTAAGGAATAATATATATTGTCCCACAGCCTCCGACAAAGCCTGGTTATTGGCTTTCGCAAACCCTATATTCTGCTGGTTGCGGATAAAATGAAATGAAGGGAACAGGGGCTCAAGGTAATCCGCGCTACCATCGGAAGACTGGTTATCGACAATAAAAATTTCAGCGTCCAGACCCTGCACAGCTCCGGATACCGCACGCAGGCATTGCTCCAGCAGGTACCGGACATTATAACTGACAATGATAACAGAAACAACCAAGGGCTTAAATTAGCGATAAAGATAGAAATTATAGTTTCTCAACATCTTACCCTATAATTGCAGCAAGGAACGGTACCCGCTATAATGCGCACATTGGGCGCAATACCTTAATTTTGAGAGCGCCTGATTAAACCGGCTGAAGACTGAATGGCTTTACTAGATATTTCATTACCGCCTTCAATTGCCAAAGCGTTACGATTACCTGCCAAATCTCCGGAAAGGCAGCAGGCAAAGGTGTTGAAGAAAATGTTGAAGAAAGCAAGGTTCACCGAATTCGGGCAGGCTTTTCATTTCGATGATATATTGCTGAGCAAGAATCCTGTTAAGAAATTCGCCGAACTTGTTCCCACGCACGATTACAATAAAATTTATAAAGACTGGTGGCACCGAACCCTTGAAGGGAAGTCGGATATATGCTGGCCGGGTAAAATAAAATATTTTGCGCTCAGCTCAGGAACATCCGAAGCGGCCAGTAAATATATTCCTATCACCAATGACCTGATGAATGGCAACCGCATCATCATGATCAAATCACTGATCAGTTTAAGGAACTACCATGATATTCCTGTAAGAAGCATCGGCAAGGGCTGGTTATTTCTCGGAGGCAGCACCGATCTTCAGAAGGGCCCCGGATATTATGCCGGAGATCTCAGCGGTATTACCGCTAAAAAAACACCTTTCTGGTTTTCTCCTTTCTATAAACCCGGAAAGAAAATATCCCGTACAAAAGACTGGAACCATAAGATCGACGCTATAGTGGAAGAGGCGCCCAACTGGGACATCAGTATTGTAATTGGCGTGCCTGCCTGGATACAGATGTGCATGGAAAAAGTGATAGAACGGTATAACCTAAATACCATTCATGATATCTGGCCCAATCTTTCTTTTTTTGTGCATGGCGGCGTTTCCTTTGAACCCTATAAAAAAGGATTTGAAAAACTGATCAGCAAACCGCTTACCTATATCGAAACGTATCTCGCTTCTGAAGGATTTATAGCTTACCAGGACCGGCAATTTGCAGAAGGTATGAAACTGGCGCTGAACCAGCATATCTTCTTTGAATTTGTTCCCTTTAATGATAAAAACTTTGATGTGGAAGGAAATCTTCTGCCGCAGGCAGAAGCGCTTACTATTGAAAATATAGAAGAAGGAAAAGATTATGCCCTGTTATTAAGCACTACCGCAGGAGCCTGGCGATACCTTATCGGCGATACGATTCGTTTTGTTGATAAGAAGAGAAGCGAGATCATTATTACCGGAAGAACAAAACATTTTTTAAGTCTTGTTGGCGAGCACCTCAGCGTTGATAATATGAATAAAGCGGTGCAACTTACCGGCGGGGAACTGAATATATCCATACCTGAATTTACAGTTGCCGGGGTTCCGCACGGATTATTCTTTGCGCATAAATGGTGGGTAGCCTGCGACGATGCCGTAGACCCCGAAGCGCTGAGAAAAAGGATCGATGATCATTTGATTCAGCTTAACGATGATTATGCCGTAGAAAGAAAAAGTTCACTTAAAGACGTGTACCTGGAAATTCTTCCGGAATCGAAGTTTATGGAGTTTATGCACCTGAAAGGAAAGATGGGCGCTCAACATAAATTTCCACGCGTCATGAAAGGAAAAATGTATGAAGACTGGTTAAAGTTCCTGGAAACGGGTAAAATTTAAATCGCTGCTATACTCCCAGTCAGTTTGCGGCATCCTTAAATCGGTACATTTGTAAGCATGTGGCAGGCCATCCTTAGTGGAATTACATTGGGTCTTATTCTTATCATTTCGGTTGGGCCGGTGATCTTTACTATTATTAAGCAGAGCCTTAGTAACGGAAGAGAAGGCGGCTTCAGTTTTGTAGCGGGCGTATGGCTCAGCGATATTGCGCTGATCGTTGTCAGTAATACGTTCTCAGAAATCGTTACCCGCCTGCTGGCTTACCGTGAAGCGCTGGGAATAATAGGTAGCGCATTCCTGCTGATCATGGGCGTTTTTTATGTGTTCTTTAAGAAGATAAAACTTCAGCAGCCCGACGGCGTTATTATCCGCTTCCGAAAAAGAGAAATGGTTAAAATATTTTCTTCCGGGTTTTTTCTGAATACACTTAACCCGAATGTTTTTCTTTTCTGGTTAGGAACAGCCACCGCTTTTGCCAGTAAATATTCTTTCAGCCAACGGATACTTATTTTTTCGATATGCCTTGCGCTGAATATGGCCGCAGATGTATTTAAGGTATTGATGGCCGGTAAATTAAGAAGCCGGCTAACGCTGCATAATATTTCACTTATCAATAAAATATCCGGAACCATTCTGATAGGTTTCGGACTTGCTTTACTTGTTGGCACTCTTTTGCTTTCGCATGGTCAAACAGGTTAGGATTAACAAAACCTTATCGGATAATGAGCGTTTTCAATAATACCTTGTCAACATAATGCAAAGGTTACTCTTTATATCCTTTTTATTCTTCAGCATAACTTCCTTTGGCCAGAAGTCGGATTATATTTTATTAAAGAAGAAAAATAACCGCACGCTTAAAGCCTATTTTCCCGGAACATTTATTTCTGCGGTAACCTATGATGGGTTTGGTTTAAATGGACAGATCAAAGACATCAGGCATGATACGGTGTTTGTACAGCAGCAGGACGTTCGCCAGGTAATGTCGAGATATGGCGACCTCCCTGCTCTGGATACGTTGGTATACACGATAGGCATTTTTTATAAAGACATTAATAAGTTCAATTATTCTTCTCATGCAGGCCTTGGCGGCGCTCCCCGTCCGAGAGGATTTGCCCAGGTAGCTTTGCCTAGGGTAATGCTGCTTGGCGGCTTAGGTTATATCGTTCTGGAATCGGTGAATACCCTTTACCGTAAGGATTCGTTTAATGATAAGGGAACGATTACAACACTGGCTGTAGCCGCCGCAGTAGCGGGAACCGGGTACCTCATTACCCGAATTCAGCATCATAGCCAGGAGGCGGGCGGGAAATTCAGGGTGATGTATATGAAAATGAATTAGGGGTTGTTCCTGTAACTTCTGTAATAAGCTTCATTGGTGCGTTGGCCTTCAGATAGATAATTTATTATCTTGTGCGTCAAAGCAGCGTACCGCATGGCAATAAAAACTAAAGGATTGGTTCCAAGGCTATGGCGCAGGATTAAAAAAATATTTATAATTCTCTTCCTTCTCCAGTTTGTGTATATTTTATTATTGAAATGGGTAGATCCGCCGATAACGCTTACCCAATTAGGCAGCCTGCTCACTGGCAACGGATTAAAAAGAGATTATATAAATTTTAAAGAGATCTCTTCGCCGGCGCGTCTTGCTTTTCTTGCCTCTGAAGATCAAACCTTTCCCGACCATAATGGGTTTGACTGGAAAAGTATTGGTCGCGCGTTGGATCATAATAAAAAAAAGCCAGAGCGCATCCGCGGCGCTTCAACGATCAGTCAGCAGGTGGCCAAAAATGTATTTCTCTGGCAGGACAGAACCTGGTTTCGTAAAGGGCTGGAAATTTATTTCACTTTTATGATTGAAATGATCTGGGGGAAAAAAAGAATCCTGGAAGTATACCTGAATGTTGTCGAAATGGGCAAAGGCGTATTTGGCATTGAAGCGGCATCGCAGGCCTATTTTAATAAACCGGCAAGAAAACTGATAAGACAGGAAGCGGCAATGATTGCCGCCTGTCTTCCCAATCCAAAAAAATATACGGTGAAGCCGCTGTCAAGATATGTTGCCGTTAATTACCTGAGGGTGCTGAGGCAGATGAATAGCTTGCAAAACGATCCGGAAATACAAACCTTATTACAATATTAGTTATCAGAAATAGCCATGATCGCCCACCAGTTTTTGTACAGCGGCAATAGCTGAATAGGTTCGCTGGTCATTATTGCCGGCGATCTCTTTCCAGGGCGTAGCCTGGTTGACCATCAGATCCTTGTACATACAGAACAATATATTTCTCGATTCCAGGTCGGGGTATTCTCTCAATTCATCTTTTACCCAGGGGAGATCGGTGTTGCATAACAGGTAGGTATCATATTTTCTTTCTGATATCCTGTCCAGGATCCATTGATGGCAGGCATTAAAAACAAACTCGCACCATACTTTCATCACATACATATCTGTGTCTATAAAAAGCAAACCGTTTTTAGCTTTTGCCGCTATCTTCTCTTCGAGCAGGAGTTGCTCTTCTGCGATGATCAGCAGATCGTCATAGGTATAGTTGGTTCCGTTCTTAAGCAGGTATTCGCGTGCATATTCAGGAACATGAACGGTATTATAATGAGCAGCCAGAGCCTGGGCCAAAGAACTTTTACCGGTTGACTCGGGACCAATGATGACGATTTTTTTAAGCATGATTAAGCGCTTTTTTTCTCCAGGCAACCAGGCCATAACACGCCAGGATTAATAAGATAAGATAATAAACGCTGGTCAAAACATATCCCTTGAC